>RFIQ01000210.1 GCA_003695565.1 Planctomycetota bacterium
GTCCTGGACAGTTCAGGGGATCTGATCGAACAGTCCAGGACAATGAAATCACTGCGCTGGTCAGCGGGGCGATTGTACCACAACCCTGGAACTGGCGATCGGGGGATGGGAGATCTCTCTTGCCGGATCGGCACTTAGAGGATTACAACCGTGCCCAGATATGCCAGAATGGTGGCAAGGTGCATCTCCCGTGGATCCCATGGACGGTGAGCCGAGGCGGAGCCAACCGCCCTGCGGGTCACAGCCAATCGTACTCTTCTCAATTCAAAACAACAGGTCGAAACATGGACTCGATGATCACCGCCCGCAAGTTGGCGGAAGATTTGGAACTGGGGGACTTGGAAACGGATGTCCGCCGCCACCTACGGTACACGCTGGGCCACGACGAGGATGAAGCGGATCCGCGATATCTCTTCCGGGCGTTGGCCTTGGCCATCCGCGACCGCCTGGTGGCGCGGTGGATGGAGACCCAGCGTCAAATCGAGGCGGCCGATGTGAAGCAGGTGTACTACTTGTCGCTGGAGTTTCTCATCGGCCGGTCCTTGACCAATGCCGTCTACAATTTGGGATTGGAGGAATCGGTCCAGGCAGCGCTGCGCCATTATGGAACGACGTTGGAGGAAGTCGCCAGTTACGAGCTGGACGCCGGGCTGGGTAACGGCGGGCTGGGGCGATTGGCCGCTTGTTTTCTCGATTCCTGCGCGAATCTCCAATTACCCGTGATGGGATACGGCATTCGCTACGAATACGGCATGTTCCACCAGCGGATCGAGAATGGTCGGCAGGTGGAGGAGCCCGATCACTGGTTGCGGGATGGCAATCCGTGGGAGTTCGAACGGCACGAGAATGCCCGCCGGGTTCACTTTTACGGTCGCAGCGAATTGTATTTCGACTCCGAAGGCGTGCACCACAGCCGTTGGGTCGATACCCACGACGTGCTGGCCGTTCCCTATGACATGCCCATCCCCGGTTTTCGCAACGACACGGTGAATTCCCTGCGGCTGTGGCGATCGGCGGCCACCGATGAGTTCGATCTGCACGATTTCAACGCTGGGGATTATGCCGAGGCGGTGGCCGAGAAGAATCTGGCCGAGCAGATTTCGATGGTCCTGTATCCGAACGATGCCAGCGAGAACGGCAAGGAACTGCGATTGAAGCAGCAGTATTTCCTGGTTTCGGCCAGTCTGCAGGACGTGCTGGCTGCTTGGGTCCAGCGCCACGGCCGCGATTTCTCGACATTTCACGAAAAGAACTGCTTCCAACTCAATGACACGCATCCCGCGTGTGCGGTCGCCGAGCTGATGCGGTTGTTGCTGGACGAACACCATCTCAGCTGGGAGCAGGCCTGGGATATCACGACCAAGTGCATGGCCTACACCAACCACACTTTGTTGCCGGAAGCTTTGGAACGTTGGTCAGTAGCCTTGTTCGGTCGTTTGCTGCCGCGCCTGTTGGAGATCATTTTCGAGATCAACCGGCGTTTCTTGAAGGAGGTCGAAGCGAAGTGGCCAGGTGACGAGCAAAAGAAGCGCGAAATGTCGCTGATCGAAGAGGGTGAACAGCCGCACATCCGCATGGCGTTTCTGGCCATCGTGGGCAGTTTTTCGGTCAACGGCGTGGCCAACCTGCACACCGAGTTGCTCAAGCAGGGATTGTTCCGGAATTTCTACGAATTGTGGCCGCACAAATTCAACAACAAGACCAACGGGGTCACGCCGCGGCGCTGGCTGTACCATTGCAATCCGAAGCTTCGTGACCTGATTTCCGAGGCGATCGGATCGGGATGGATTCAGGACCTGGATCAGCTCGAGGACTTGCTTCCCAAGGCGGGCGATCCGGAGTTTCGCGAACGATGGCGGTTGGTGAAGCTGGAGAACAAGCGCCGGTTGGCGCGGCACGTCGCCGACGTTACCGGAATCGCTTTTCCCGAGCACTTCCTGTTCGACGTGCAGGTCAAGCGGATTCATGAGTACAAGCGCCAATTGCTCAATACGCTGCATGTGATCCACCTGTACGACAGGATCTGCCGTGGCGATACCGAGGGCATGGTGCCGCGAGCCGTGTTGATTGGGGGCAAAGCAGCACCGGGATATTTTGTGGCCAAGCTGATCATCAAACTGATCAACAACGTGGCCAGCGTCATCAACGCGGATCCACGGACCCAAGATCTGCTGAAGATGGTCTTCTTTCCCAACTACCGCGTTTCTGCCATGGAGATCATCTGTCCGGGAACCGAGTTATCGGAGCAAATCTCCACCGCAGGCAAGGAGGCTTCCGGCACGGGCAACATGAAATTCATGATGAACGGGGCGCTGACTATCGGTACGCTCGACGGAGCGAACATCGAGATTCGCGAGCGAGTGGGGGACGAGAATTTCTTCCTGTTCGGCTTGGATGCCCAGCAAGTTCAGGCGACTCGCAAGAACTACGATCCCAACCATATCATCGCCGGCGACCCCGAAATCCGCCGCGTGATGGAATTGCTGGAAGGCGGACGTTTCAACGAACGCGAACCCGGGATCTTCGACGTGCTGATCGGCGGGTTGCGAAATCCCTACGACCCCTGGTTGACCATCGCGGACTTCCGCAGCTACATCGATGCCCAACGCCGTGTCGCCGCCACCTACCGCGACCAGGATCGTTGGAATCGAATGAGCATCATCAATACCGCCATGAGCGGTTATTTCTCCAGCGACCGGACGATTCGGCAGTACGCCGACGAAATCTGGCACATCCAGCCGTTCAAGACGACTTAGCGCGGTGCGCTGTGGGCAGTATGCTACATCAGCTTTCAGCTTCGTGCCGCTGCGATTACGCAGTCGGAGTGCGAACCGAATTCCTATCGTGAGGATCGATGGTGAGAAATGGAGCTTGATCGCGCGGCCGGTATTCTGCTGCATGTAACCAGCCTGCCGGGCCCGTTCGGTGTCGGTGACTTTGGGTGCGGAACGCGCCGCCTGATCGATTTCCTGCAGCAAACAGGGCAATCTATCTGGCAGATCTTGCCCTTGTCTCCCCCCTTGCACGGGAATTCTCCCTACAGCAGCGCGTCCGCGTTTGCCGGCAACCCCCTGTTCATCACACCCGACGGTTTGCATGCCTCCGGTTGGTTGACCGATTCGGAATACCGGGCGCTGACGGCCGGCAGCCCGTCGAGTCCCCATTGCGATTACACCGCAGCGCGGCGCGCTAAGTTAGTGATGCTGCACCAGGCCTTTCGCCGTTTCCTTTCTGAGGGAGCCGATCGATCCCCTGAGTATCATGAGTTTTGCCAGCGCAGCAGCTATTGGCTCGATGACTACGCGCTGTTCGCCGCAGCCTGCGAAGTGCACGGCACCGACGATTGGTCGACCTGGGCACCGGAACTGGCGCGGCGCGATCCCGAGGCGTTGGAGCGGTTGCGAAAAGACCATGCCGATTCGATCGCCTGGACCAAGTTTGTCCAATATGTATTTGATAGCCAGTGGCGTGAGGTGTGGCATCAGGCCTCGGCGGCCGGCATCCGCGTCTTCGGTGACTTGCCGATCTTCGTGGCCTATGGCAGCTCGGACGTGTGGGCGCACCAACATCTGTTCTGTTTGGACCATGCAGGCAAACCAACCGTCGTGGCAGGGGTGCCGCCCGATTATTTTTCTCGTACGGGACAGTTGTGGGGCAACCCGCTGTATGATTGGCAAGCGGTAAAGGCCGATAACTATCGATGGTGGGTCGAGCGTCTGAAGTGGGCTTTTCAGTGGCACGACGTTGTCCGCATCGACCACTTTCGCGCTTTCGAAGCTTATTGGGAGATCCCCGCCGGAGCCCGCACGGCGGTCGGGGGTCGGTGGGTACCCGGCCCCGGTCGCGAGGTGTTTGATGTAGCCACCGCACAAATCGGGCCGTTGAACATCGTGGCCGAAGACTTGGGCATGATTACCCCGGAGGTGCACGCGTTGCGCGAAGCGCTGGGGATGCCTGGAATGCGCGTCTTGCAATTCGGTTTCGACTCGGAAGACGACACGTACCACCGCCCGGAATCCTATCCGCACGACTGCGTGGCCTATACGGGGACCCACGACAACAGCACCATCATCGGATGGTATCAGCAATGCCCGCCGACCACCAAAGCACGGGTGGGGCGGTACCTGCAGCAGGAACCGCAGTCCCTGCCGCTGCATCTGAAGTTTGCCTCGATGCTGTTTCGCTCGCAAGCCGGATGGGCCATCGTCCCCATGCAAGATCTGCTGGGTCTGGACGATCGGGCGCGAATGAACGTGCCGGGTCGGGCCGAAGGCAACTGGACCTGGCGGTTGGTTCCAGAGCAGTTGACCGAGGAGTTATCCCAGCAGGTCCGCACGTTGAGCTGCAGCCACGGACGGGCCCGTTGCCCTTGAACGGCCGGCTTAGTTGTTCTCGTCCAAGCCCTCTTTATGGCCGATGTTCTTGACGGGCCGAAAGATTTCCAGGACCTCCGCTAACAATTCCTCGTCCAAGGGCTCGCCAGCCCATTGCACCCATTTGCGGATGTTATTCGGATTCGCACTTCCCGCGATCGTGGTGGTGATGTCCGGATTTCGCAAACTGAACTGCAACGCCAGTTTGGCGATATCGACCCCCTTGGATGCACAGTGCTCGGCCGCGCGGCGCGCCGCCTGCTGTACTTCCACCGGATCGCGGAACCAGGGGGGGAGCGGAGCGTTGGTCAGCAGTCGAGCGCTGAACGGCCCGGCATTCATCACGCCGACCCCTTTTTGTTTGAGCAGAGGAATCGTCTCGTCGGCGAAACGCGTGTTTTGCAGGGTGTACTGGTTGTAACTCAAGACGCAATCCAGGTCCGTTTCGCTCAACACGCGATGGAAAATCTTCTGCGGGTAACCGCTCACGCCGATATACCGCACCTTGCCGGCTTCCACTTGTTTGCGCAGCGCGGGAATCGTCTCATGAATCACCTGGTCGATGTTGACGAATTCGATGTCGTGACACAGCACGATATCCAGGTACTCGCACCCCAGCCGATGCAACGACACATCGACACTCTCCGCGACGCGTTTGGCAGAGAAGTCGAAATGATCGATATCGTACCGCCCAAGCTTGGTACAGATGTTGTATTGGTCGCGCGGGACGCCTTTGAGCGCCACACCGAGGAGCACTTCGCTCATCCCGCGTCCGTAGAACGGGGAGGTATCGATGAAGTTCAATCCCAGCTCCAGGGCGACGCGCACCGAGGCGAAGACTTCGTCGAGCGTCACGCCGCGAAACTCCGCCCCCAATGAGGAAGCGCCGAAGCTAAGGATTGGCAGCTCTAAATCGGTCTTACCTAGACGTCGGCGTTCCATGAATTGCATCTCCCTGCAAAGACTGTTTTCATCAACCTCAATGCCACTCCCTGTCGCACCGCAAACCGTCGCGTTCCCTTGGAGCGCCAGCGAGGGCCCCGGCGTGCGACCGATCGATGTCCTCGGCAACCGAGCGGCTCAGCGCCGGTAAGTATCGGCAAACCGCACGCTCATGCAAGGCACGCCCCCACCGTCGAGTCCCTACAGAACCAATCCCAGAGACTTTTCGTATCGATCGCGCTGTTCGGGCCCAGCCGCGTCGGTGATCGCTTGCCACGCGCGGTGGGCGGCCTCCAAGCCCTCCGCGGGCGTTTTTTCTCCCAGCAGGATCAACAGGATTTGTTCTGCCACGGCCTTCCGATACGAATGGGCTCCGGCCACGGCAGGTTCCCGCGGCA
>RFIQ01000211.1 GCA_003695565.1 Planctomycetota bacterium
GGACGGTTTGATCGCCAAAATGCTTGGAAACGTCGCGTATGGATAGGAGCACCATAGATCGATGGGGCCGGCCACAACCGGTTCAGGACTCTCTCTGAGTTGAGCGCGAAATCGATATCGCAATGGGGGCAGCCACGATGCCGTCGCGGCCGCCGGACGGCGGGAATAAACAGACAATTCTCAGGCTCTCAGGCTGCCGGACAACCCGCCCAATCGCATCGCCCATGACCCGCCTGCCAGACGATGGGAATGAGCCACCAATTCTAAAGCGGGCGAGCCGAATCGGGAGGGGGCGCGGGGACGGATCGGCACTCGGACGCGTCCATCCTGGCGGGCGACAGCGAGGGGGATTCGTCACCGATGGGCTGGGGCGCGGTCGACTCGGCAGCCATCTGTGGGTTTAATAGGCACTGCACGCCCACCCGACGGCGGAGTGGAGCGGGCATCTGTCCCGACCCTTTTGATGCTAGTACCTGCCAGATTCGAACTCTCGGGCACCGCATTTCATGTTGAATTTGCAAAGCAAATCGCCGAAACGCTGGTTGGAGCAGGTCGACGCGGCGTTGGAGGAAATCCTGGTCGACCACGCGCATTGCGAACACAAAGCGGCCGCCACGGCCATGAGCCTGATGGGGTCCTACATCGATCATACCGAATTATGCCGCGAGATGACTCGTATCGTCGATGAGGAACTGGAGCATTTTCATATGGTGCTGGACCTGCTGCGGCAGCGGGGGATTCCCTTTCGGCGGCAGCCGCCCGGTCGCTACGGCCGTCGCCTGCGCGGCCTGGTGCGACCGCATGAACCCCAACGGGCCATCGACCGGCTGTTGGTCGCTGGATTGATCGAAGCCCGCAGTTGCGAGCGGTTCAGCCTGCTGGCCGACCACGTCCAGGATCGGGAGTTGGCCGAGTTCTATCGGTCGCTGTTCGAAAGCGAAGCCCGCCATCACACCACCTACGTGCGGCTGGCCTGCCAGTTCGGAGACGAATCAGCCGTCCGGCAGAGGTTGCGGGACTTGGCGGTCGCCGAGGCGGAAATCATCGCCGAGGGACATCCCCTGCCCCGCATGCACAGTTAACTATCGCGACTAACCATTCGAGACAACACGGCCCTTCGCAGCAACGCGACTTGCCAGAACGAAACCGTGACGCCCAACAGGAGCCGAATCGAGATGAACTCCACGACCGAGTTTCCCGACTATCTGATCGAATACGGCGAACAGATCGACGCCCTCCGCGAACTGGGGTATACCTACTGGCAGCGCGGGTGGAGCCGGGGAACGAGCAGCAACTACAGCGTTGTTGTCTCACGCGATCCGTTGCAACTGGTCATCACCGCTAGTGGTAAGGACAAGGGTCGGCTGAGCCGTGAAGATTTCGTGCTGGTCGATGCGGCAGGCAAAAAAGTGCATGCGGAAGCGCCTGCCTCGTCGGCCGAAACGCTATTGCATTGTGTGGCGGCCGAGTGCATACCGGACGTGGGCGCCGTTTTGCACACCCACAGCCCCTGGTCGACCGTCCTTTCGCAGCGGTATTTCGCCGCCGGTGGGATCGAGTTGCATGACTATGAAATGCTCAAGGGTCTGCGCGGTGTCTCGTCGCATCAGGAAGCAGTGTGGCTTCCCATCTTCGATAACACCCAGGACATCCCCGCTCTGGCCGAACAAGTGCGGCAGCGTTTCACTTCGGCAGAGGAACCGCTTACCCATGCTTACCTGATTCGTCAGCACGGCATCTACACCTGGGGACGCGACCTGGCGGAAGCGGCGCGACATATCGAAGTCCTCGAATTCCTGCTCGAATGCTTGGGGCGGTCCGCCGCCATCGCTTGACCACCACCGCCCGTCGAAGGCGAGCTCTGTTCAACTCTCTGCCACCTCAACAATTCAGGAACAGCACCAGCGCGATCTGGCACGCCGCCACTCCCACAGCGGCCGCTACCGCCGTCCGTTCCTTCCAATGCCACAAGCAATCGAGCAATGCAATGACGAGAAACGTCCCCAAGAACTTAGCGGCTAGAAAAACAGCAGCTTGTGTCAGTTCTGCTTCCACCCCGTCGTCCAATTGCATCATGAATCGTGCCAACGGATTCAGTTCCAGTGATGGCAGCGACTCGACATACTTCGCCGTCAAGTAGAGATCCCAACAAGCAGCGCACACGATAATGAACTTGGAACCCGCCAGCACCAGTCGTAGCAACATGCGACGCGATAGTATCTGCTGACCGCCAACAAGAAATGCTCGACGAGCCGTTGACCATCTGACTGCCGTCTTGAAAGGCAGTCGCGCACCCGTCGTGAACCTAACGGTTGACATGCTTCCTCCTCTTCTCAGCGGATGAACGGGGGCCGAAACATGATAGAAACGCTACGGCAACTCCCGTTCCAATGTGCACGTCTCAGCCGCTAAATCTTTCAGGCCACCTCTCAATGGGATCCTCGCTACCATTAAAGGCGACCACAACGCAGCCAATTTTCCCCTTCATTCGCCTATTTCCGAACGGGTTTCTAATTCCATTCAGCCGTTCTTTGCTGCGCCTTCAGGCAAATGTGCCTACCGTTTGAGCAAGAGCCGGACGAGTGAGTACTCCCTTAGCGGATACCCCAATCCGGGTAATAAGCGCTGAGCCTTAAAATTCCCCTTATCACGCACAATCGTTAAGACCGATTCTTCCAAGAAATTCTCTCGAAAGGATCCTTGGAGATTGTGCCATGGTAAGCCGGATAGTTCGAACGGTGTGTGCTCTCTTGCTGATACCAGTGGGATTGCTAGCAACAGTTCACGGCCAAGGCATCGTGTTGCCGGCCGGGGGGGCAGTCAACCGGGGCATGGGCGGCGCGACCACCGGCACGGCCATCGAAGCGATCGGGTCGATGTACTGGAATCCGGCCACCATCACCAGCCTGCGGGGCAACGAGATGGCGTTCGGATTCGAGGGCGTCTACA
>RFIQ01000212.1 GCA_003695565.1 Planctomycetota bacterium
ATTGACGGCCTACCGCGGTGCGACCACCGCCAACGACTACATCCATGTGCTGACGGACATGGGACGCGAGCGAGCACGCAACTATGTTTTGCGGACGACGTATTTCGGGGCAGCGCCTGTATCCCTGGAAGATTATCGGGCTTCGGTCAAACTGCAAACCGTCGAGAATCAGAATCCCAAGCGTGACGACTTGTTGCGAGCCTTCAACGACTTGCTGATCGACGCCAGTATGTTGGATCGGTTGGGGCCGGCCATCAACAGCGGTCGAGGCATGTTCTTGTTCGGGTTTCCAGGCAACGGGAAGACGAGCATCGCGGAGCGGATCACCGCGGCGTTCGGCAAGTATGTCTGGATTCCTCGTGCCGTTTCGATCGACGGCGAGATCATGCGGGTGTACGACCCGCTGGTGCACGAATTGGCCGACGTCGAATCGCGCAATGGGTTGCTGGACGACTGTCAGCACGATCGACGTTGGGTGCGGATCAAGCGACCGACCGTAGTGGCTGGGGGAGAGTTGACGATGGAGATGCTGGAGCCCCAGTTGAACCCCGACAGTAAGATTTACGAGGCTCCCCTGCAGATGAAAAGCAATTGCGGAGTCTTGCTCATCGATGACTTCGGCCGCCAGCGCATGAGCGTCGACGAGCTGCTCAACCGCTGGATCGTACCCCTGGAAAAACGTTACGACTTCCTGAATACAGCCAGCGGAAAGAAGACGCAGGTTCCCTTCGATCAGTTGGTGGTGTTTTCGACAAACCTCCAACCCAAGGATCTCGTCGACGATGCGTTCCTGCGCCGCATCCCCTACAAGATCGAGGTCAAGGATCCTTCCGAGCAAGCGTTCCGCAAGCTGTTCGAAATCATGTGCCCCAAGTTTGGGTTGCCTTACAAACCGGAGATGGTCGACTACTTGATCGAAGTTCACTACAAGCGGGCCAATCGCCCGTTGCGCAATTGCCATCCACGAGATCTGTTGTTGCAGGTGCGGAATTACTGCTTGTACCGGGATTGTCCCATGGATCTGACCCGCGAGTATCTCGATTTCGCAGTCGAAAACTATTTCTCGATCATGTAGCAGCCCTCTGGGGTGTCACCCGTCGGCGGCTAGGCCGATCCCAATGCGGACCTGGCCTCACGGCAGAGCGAAGCCGCCTGGTCAGCGGTGGGGGCTTCCGCGATCAGCCGCACGATCGGTTCGGTGTTGCTGCCGCGCACCAACAGCCAGCGGTCGGGCCATTCCAGTTTTAGTCCATCCGGCATGCTGCTTTGGGCTTGAGGGAAGTGCTGCACGAGGGTTTCGATGACTCGGCGCAAATCCAAGCCATCGAGGGGGATCTTGTCTTTGTAAATGGCCAGGGGGGGGAGCGTGCTGACCAGGCTGCTGATCGTTTGGCCGGTGGTGGCCAGCAGGCCGAGCACGCGCGCCATGCCAACGAAGCTGTCTCGCACGTATCCGACTCGAGGATCGATCGGCCCGCCGTTCCCCTCGCCACCAAAGACGGCACCTTCCGCGATCATGCAGTCGGCCACATTTGCCTCGCCAACCGCCGATTGGACGAGGCGGCAATCGTATTGAGCGGCAATGATCTTCGAAATGCTGCTGGTGGCACAATTCGTCACGACGGTGCCTGGGCGACCAGGCAGGGCCTGCATCAAGCACAGGGCCAGCGTCATTTCCTCGCCGATGTAAGCCCCCTGTTCGTCGATGATGGCCAGTCGGTCGGCGTCGGGGTCCTGGCAGAATACGACGTCGAATCGCTCCTCAGCAACGCCGCGGCCGATATGCGAGAGGTTTGCAGCCGTCGGTTCCGGGGGGTGTTCGAAGTTGCCGTCGGGCGTTTCGCCCAAGACCGTGACATGGCAGCCCAGGGCTTCCAACAGACGTCGGCCCAGCAGCCCGCCGGCCCCACGGTTTGAATCGAGCAGGACGCGAAACCGACGCTGGCGAATGCGGTCGACGTCAACGGTGGCCAGCACCGCCTCGAGATGCGCGGCGTGCGGATCGGGCTCCACGCGGTAGCCGCCCAGTTGCTCCACGGGAACCCATCGCTCAGCATGGCGGTCGTAGGCCTGGCGAATCGTCTCGCCGGCGGCGCGGTTGAGCACGCGACCGTCGGAACCAAACAGCTTCAGCCCGTTGTACTGCGGTGGATTGTGGCTGGCCGAGATTTGGACTCCGGCGGCAGCGCCCAGTCGCCGGACTTCGATTCCAACCGTCGGTGTTGCGGCTACCTCCAAGTCGACGACATCGATGCCATGAGCCTGCAGGGTTGCCGCCACGACGCGCCCCAGCATGGAACCACTGCTCCGCCCGTCCCGGCCGACCACCACGGTGGTGCAAGGTGCCAGCGTGGTGGTCAATGCGGCGACGTATCTTTGGGCCACCGGTGGTGTCAGCTGTTCGCCGATGGTTCCCCGCAGACCGCTGACGCTGATGATCGGTTCGTTCATGAATGGCGTTCTCGTGCTCGGGATTGGTGTTGGGGAGGGTAGCTCTCGGGACGCTCCGTCGCCCGCGTTGAGGCGACTGGCCGCCCGCGGCGGGTGAGGCATCCTGTTTCCTATCATACTTTCTTCGGCAGCCCAGGCCGGATGGGCCAGGAAGGTTGACCGGCAGATACCGCGATATCCGCTGATCGGCAGACGTTGCGATGGTCCTGGGTAACCACCAATTGGGTCAGGTGCCGAGTGCCCTCGCTGGTCTTTGCCGTCGGGCGCCCGGCAGCAGCGTTCGAGGCCCCTTTCGCGCCTTTGCGCGACCTGATAAGACTAATGTCGACGGTCCGCGGGGCGCGCTGGCGCGCCGGCCCCGCGGGGAGGTGGATACGTGGATGTATGCAAATCCCGCTATCTGGAATCGATTATTCAAGGCACGGCGGACGCGACCATGACTACGGTAGAACAGGCGATCGAGATGGCCCGGCAAGCAGCCGAACAGGGAAAGATCTCAGCCAGCGCTTTGGAGAACATGGAGCGATGGTTGACCGAGCCACGGTACGAAGCGTACCGGCAGGCGATCATCGAGCATATCGAACAGGGGAAATGGAAGCAGTTGGATGATGTCTTCTGGACGGTCATTCCCTTCGGTACCGGTGGTCGGCGGGGCCGGATGTATCCCTTCGGGTCGAATGCGATCAACGAGCGCACGATCGGCGAGAGCGCTCAAGGTCTGGCATCGTACATCCTGGAGCAGCCCGAGTGCGCCACCGGCGGAGCTCCCAAGTGTGCGATTGCCTACGACACGCGGCATCGGTCGCGCGAGTTCGCAGAGTTGTGTGCCTCGGTGATGGTCGCTAATGGGTTCGAAGTCTTCTTCTTGGACGAGTACCGGGCGACGCCGCATCTTTCCTTTGCTGTGCGTTACAAGCAATGCGATTGCGGCATCATGGTCACGGCCAGCCACAATCCGCCCAGCGACAACGCGGTCAAGGTGTACTGGTCGACCGGTGGTCAGGTTCTGCCCCCGCACGACGCGGCGATCATCGAGCGTGTGATGAGTGTCGATGAGATCAAAACGGTGCCGTTCGCCGAGGCACTGGCCAGCGGCAAGGTGCGGATCTGCACGCAAGAAATCGATGCGGCCTATCTGGAGGCTGTGCGTCCGTTCTGCTGGCCGGGGCCCCGTGATGCCCGCATTATTTACTCTCCGTTGCACGGCGTGGGCGGCTTCGCAGTCCTGCCGGTGATGCAGCAGGCCGGATTTACCGATTGCACCGTGTTCGGGCCCCACGCCGAACCGGATGGAGATTTTCCGAACGTGCCTGGCCATGTAAGCAACCCAGAGAACAAGGCGGTGTTCGACGCGATGATCGAGCAGGCCGTGCAGGAGGGCGCCGACTGCATTCTGGCCACCGATCCGGATTGCGACCGCATGGGATGCGCGGCTCCGTTAGCGCCGGATGTCGGCTCGGCGTGGGAGACGCTTACCGGAAATCAGATCGGGGCCTTGTTGACCGATTACGTGTGTGCCCGGATGAAGGAGATGGACCGCCTCAATTCCCGATCCTATGTCGTCAAGACGCTGGTCACCACGGAGTTGACGCGGCGGGTGGCGGCGTCGTACGGGGTGCGCTGCGAGGGGAATCTCCATGTGGGGTTCAAGTGGATCGCGGGGGCCATGGACCGATTGGGGCCGGATAACTTCGTGTTTGGAACCGAGGAGTCCCATGGGTATCTGATCGGCCAGTACGCGCGGGATAAAGACGGTGCGGTGGCATGCCTGCTGATGGCCATGCTGGTTGCGGCGCTGAAGCAGGAAGGCAAGACGGTGCATCAAAGGCTGGATGAACTGTTTCGACAGCATGGTTGCCACCAAGAACGGTTGCTGAACATTCAGATGGAAGGAAGCGAGGGGATGGCGCACATGCAGAAGCTGATGGAGGCGTTTCGCCACGCGCCGCCTGAGCATCTGGGGGGGATCCCCGTGCGGGCCATCCGAGATTACCAGTCGCTGGTAGAACGCCGGCCCGATGGCACCGAATCCAAACTGGATGCCCCGCGCGGCAACATGGTGATGCTGGACCTGGAGTCGGAGGGGAATTACTTTGCCGTACGGCCCAGCGGTACGGAACCGAAGGTCAAGTTCTACATGTTCACCTATTTGCCTCCGGAGGAGAGCCAAGACGTGGCGGCGGCCCGCAGCATGCTTTCCGATCGGCTCGATGCACTGGAAGCGGATATCCGGCAATTCGCGGCGCAGATTTCTGATGCTTGATCGGTGAACGGTCGCCGCGCTCGAGGCTACAACGATTGCCGGCCCGGCGGAACTTTCCGACGCCCCAGCGGCCGGATCGCCGCGGAATCGCTCCACCGTTCAGGATTGGGCTTGCAGGACGAGGTTCAATGCTTGGAGCAATTCGTTGACGTGCTGCCGCAGATGGGAGAACTCCTTCCTAACAGCACCGATATCGCCACTGCGCGCATGGCGTTCGATGTGGGCCGAGGATTCGGCGACCGCCGTCGCACGAAACATCGCCGCAGCGCTCTTCAACGAGTGCGCGGCACGTATGAGCAGCTTAGGGTCGTTGTTGTCCAATGCGGTGGACAGCTCGATCAGCCGTTGGCTGGCCTCATCCCGCAGGGTCATTAGCAACTGACGATGTTGCTCCGGGGTACACCGCATGCGCCGTACCGGTGCATCGAAGTCCGCGATGCCCGTGGGGGCGGCGGTGGGGGGCGGTCGCCCGGTCTGGTCCGCAGGCGGCGCGGCGTTGCCGGAAGTGATGCCGCTGGAATTGGGATCGAATGCACCGTGCCACAATTTCTCGAACAGGCCGGTCAACTGATTGATGTCCACTGGTTTGCTCAAGTAATCGTCCATGCCTGCGTCCAGGCATCGTTGTTGATCTCCCTGCATGGCAGCAGCGGTGATGGCGATGATTGGGGTGTGCCGGCCGGTTTGTTCTTCTTCCTTGCGGATCAGCCGCGTGGCTTGGATGCCATCCATCTGCGGCATCTGAACGTCCATCAGAATGGCATCGAATTCGAAATCCCGCCATGCGTCGACGGCAGACACGCCGTCTTCGACCGTGGTGACCTTGTGCCCGTAGCGAGTCAGCAGGCCTTCGAACACGGCTCGATTGACCGCTCCATCCTCGGCCAACAGGAAATGCAGCGGAGGTCCCTGGGGAGCGGGGGCCGGTGTGGACGTGGCCATCTCCAGGTCGGCTTCCCGTGAAATGGCTCGGCGCAACGCGTGGCAAATCTCGTTGTGCAGCGCCGGCTTCTGGAGCACGGCTGCCAGGCGGAATCGATCGTTCAAATCGCTGGATGGCGGGCGCGCGGAACTGGTCAGGAGGACGATCAGCGGGCGGAATGTCGGGAAGCGATGGGTGAGAGTTTGCAACAGAGCCAGGCCGCTGCGCTCGGGCATGTCCTGATCCACGATCACTGCACAGCGGTCCGCATCGTAGTTGGCCAGTTGAGCATACAGCGCTTCAGCTTGTTCGGCATTGCCCGCCGATTGAACGATCATGCCTCGCCGGGCCAGGGATGTACTCAGCGTTTCCCGGTTGGTGGCGTTGTCGTCGATGAGCAAGACCCGAAAGTCTTTCATGCTCTGCAAGGCTTCGGCCGTTTCTTCCTCGTCAGGCACATCTGCGGCGTCGAAGGGCACGGTGAAAAAGAAGGTGGTTCCCACACCGACCTCGCTTTCCAGCCAGATCGAACCGCCCATCATGGCCACCAACTGCGAGGAAATGGACAACCCCAATCCGGTTCCGCCATATTGCCGCGTGGTCGACAGGTCGGCTTGGGTAAACGCTTCGAAAATCGATTTCTGTTTTGATGGAGGAATGCCGATCCCCGTGTCTTGGACGGAGAATTGCAGGGTGTACCGCGGGCTGGCCGGAGGACCGTGCGCCACGGAGACTCGGATGGCGATTTCACCCTGATGCGTAAACTTGATCGAATTGCCCACCAGGTTGACCAGGATTTGCCGCAACCGATCCGGGTCTCCCAGCACGCATTCCGGCACGTCCGGGTCCATTTCCAGGACGAGTTCCAGCGATTTTTCCGCAGCGCGAACTGCCAGGCTTTTTGCGGCGTGGCTGACGCAGCGCCGCAGATCGAAGGCGCGCTTTTCCAGCTCCAGCTTGCCCGCTTCGATCTTGGAGAAATCCAGGATGTCGTTGATGATCCGCAGCAGCGATTGGGCTGACTGCTCGATCATTTCCACGAACGACTGCTGATCGTCCTCCAACTGGGTGTGCTTGAGCAGTTCGGTCATGCCGATAATGCCATTCATGGGCGTGCGAATCTCGTGGCTCATGTTGGCCAGAAACTCGCTCTTGGCGCGATTCGCCCGGTCGGCCGCATCGCGGGCTTCCCGCAACTGCTGTTCCGCCTCGATCATGTCGGTGATGTCGCGCGAGATGCCGAAAGTGCCCACGATGCGGCCGGCCGAATCGTACAGGGGGAGTTTGGTCGTCGAGCACCAGGTATCGGGACGGTCGGGCCATGTCTCGCGTTCGACCAACCCCACCATCGGTTCGCCGGTCGCCATGATCCGCAGTTCGTCTTCGCGCGCCTGCCGCGCGTGTTCTTCCGTGAAAATGTCCGCGTCGGTCTTTCCGATAATGGCTTGGGGATCTTCCAAATGAAACTTCTGGGCCATGCCGCGGCTGACCCGCACGAAGCGGCTCTCGCGGTCCTTGAAGTAGATCGAGTCGGGGACATTGTCCAACAGCGCGTGAAGCAGGTACCGCTCCCGCTCCAGTTCCTGTTCGGTTTGTTTGCGGTCGGTGGCATCCCAAAACAGGATCTGGATACCGGTAATGTTTCCATCCGCATCGCGCAGCGGTCCTTTGATGATCTCCGTCCAGGTGCGTTTGCCGTGGCGATCGACGTTCTCTTCGAACTTGTGAATTACCTCGCCGGTTTCCAGAATGCGGCGATCGTCCGCCGAGTACTCCGTGGCCAGGTCTTCGGGAAACAAATCGAAATCGGTTTTTCCCAGCACATCCTTGAGTTCGAATTGCCGCAGTTCGAGGTACGCCGGATTGGCGTAGATGCGGCGACCCTCGCGGTCTTTCAGCACCAGGCAGATCGACAGGCTGTCTACGATCGACCGGAAGCGAGCCAACGTCTGCCGAACTAATTCCTCGGCCGGACTCAGTTCGGACGAAGGCGTCGCGAACAACACGATCCGGTCATCGGTGCAGCCGATCGTGTGGATAGCGATAGGCATTTCGCAACCGCCCGAGGTACGCAAGGGCAGGGTTTCTCCCGGCGGGTCGAAAGAGCCGGGGTCGGCGCCGGAGAGGCAGGAGTCTGCGGCACGATGCAACGCCTGTCGCCAGCATTCACGCGCCTGGGGATCACTCATCAGGTTGAACCAGGGCCCCAACGCGGTCAGTTCCTGGTCGCGCCAGCCTAGCAATTCACGCACCGAATCATTGGCGAATACGATTCGATCGGTGGTTCGATCGATTACCAGCACCAGGTCGCGGACCGAACTGAATAGCGTCTCCAGTACCGCAGGCGGCGAATCGGGAAAGGAGCGGACGCAGATGGGCGCCATGGCAATCTCTTGGTCTTAGGACCGCGGGGAACAATGTTTGATCAAGGTTACTTCGTTGCCGGCCGGGTTGAAGGTGACCTTGTCCATGAACTTGTGCATCAACAGCAATCCGCGTCCACCCTCTCCGGACACCGCGGCGATCTCTTCTTCGCTGGGCAACTCGGTGGGTTTGAAGCCTCGGCCTTCGTCGCGGATGACAACGCGGATCAAGTCCGGTAGCAGACGCGCTTCATAGTGCACCTTGCGATTCTTGTATGGCGCTGACTCCATGCGCTCGGCGACCAGAGGATTGTCGATATCGGTGATATCCCCGTCGGTGGAGCTGTGTTGAAACTGGTCGCGCGTCAGCTCCAGGTTGCCCCGGAAAATGGCATTGGACGCCGCATGCCGCAGTGCGGTCCCCACCCGGTAGGCATCGACCCCGCTGAACAATTGCATGCCAGATGCCAACTGCAAAGTCAGGTCGATCGCGGTGGTCAGCAATCGCGGGTTGCTAGGCAATTCGAATACCAGACGATTCTCAGTCATGCACTCGATCAAGTCGGCATAACTCCGGTCGGTCCGCGTGATTCCCAGCACGTCTTCAATCGTGCCCAGCAGCAGTTCGTCCAGCATGGCCTTGGGGACGTAGGCAGTAGCCCCGATCCGTAGGGCTTCGGCCGCCAAACGCTCCGATCCGAATCCCGTTACCAGCACAGCGGGGATATGCGGGAATTCCACCTGCATGCGTTTGATCAAATCCAGCCCGTTCATCACAGGCAATTCCATGTCTGTGATCACCAGTTCGGTCGCTTCCTGAGCAAGGTGTTGCAGGGCATCCGTCCCGTCGCCGCAGCATGCGACCTGATGATTGGCGGACTCCAGCAACAACTTCATTTGCATGGCTTGCGTGGGGCTGTCTTCGACCAACAGGATGCTCGACATCGTGACGACTCCGAGATAAGAGGGGCATGGCTATGAAGCAGGGGTTGCCGACATTCATTGTAAGTCAATTCACGACTGGGTTGCTACCTGCCTGACAGGTTGTCCTGGTGTGCCTGTTGTCCCG
>RFIQ01000213.1 GCA_003695565.1 Planctomycetota bacterium
ATGCCACCTCGCGCGCATCCTTGCGCTTGAACTTGCATCGAGAAAAGATGTTGCGAGTTGCGATTTTCCCGCAATCCCCGCAACCGTGACGAGACGGTTGATTCTATCAACTCGCTCGCCGTGGCGGCCAGACGAAAAACTTGAGCTCAATCCCGCGGGGAGCCTGAAAAACCTGCTAGTCTTTCTTCGACCGGCAATGGGCCCTCGTACGTTACCGCGCGGCGACGACGGGTACTCGGCGAGCCCCCTTCGTCGCCGCTGCATGTGTCGCGGCCGAAACGGACCCCCGCCGCAGCGATCGTTCATCGAGGAAATTGGCGGGGCGGGGACTGGTTGGTTGGTCTACTGCACCAGTTTGCCGATCAACTCATCCAGCTCCGTCCAGTGGACGCCCGTCTTGACGACGCGTCCCCGCGCGTCGACAACGAAGTTGACGGGCAAGGTCAGGATGCCGTAGCCGATGGCCAGATCGGATTCGAATCCCCCTTCGTCGAACAGGTGCACCCAGGGATAGGAATTCTGCTGAAGAAACTGCCTGGCCAGCTCCGGCGAGCTATCGAAGTTGATCCCCACGATCCGCAGGCCCTGCTTGGCATACTTGGCCTGCAACTGTTTCAGCGCCCGCATCTCGGCTTTGCATCCGTCGCACCAGGTGGCCCAGCAATGGTAGATGACGGGACTGCCGGTGTAGGCCGAGGACCGGAAGGTGCGGCCGTCCAAGGTCTTGGCGGTCAACTGGAAGGGTTGGCCTTCCAGTTGCAGTCGCCGCAGGGCGCCGGCGGCTTTCTTGCCGGGAATCGTTTGGGGAAACGCCTGCCGGGCCTTGTCGTACCACTGCTTGGCCTTGTCGACCTCCCCGGCGAACTCAGCCGACAGAGCGATCTGCACCATGGCCTCGGCCGTGTCGGGGCTGTCGGGAAAACGTTTGGTGAACGCTTCCAGACTGGCCAGGTAAGCCTTCTGCACGTCGTCGATCTCGTCTTCCTTGGCGGCCAGCGACTTCATCCGGTAATCGGTTTCGATCGTACGGAAGACGACGTAGGCCATGTCGTTCTCATCGACCCGCACACCAGCCAGCTTTTTGACGAAGTCGCGCAACCGGTCGGCGCCCTCCGGATACTCGCCCGTCTGCGCTGCCGCGCTGACCGTATCGGCGAACTGGCGGATCCACATCGAACGTTCCGTGGGATCTTCGGCGGCGGAGACCAGTTTCTCCAGCACATCGGCGCGGCGGGCGTGCAGCGAACCTGCCTGTTCCCCCGGATTGCTGAGCAGTTTTTCGTCGATTTCCTGCAACTGAGCCACCAGGCGTTCCAAGGTTCCGGACAATCCCGTTCCGCTGGACACATCGCCGCGCGGCGAGAACGAAGCGGCGAAGAACATGCCGCCGTCTTCGATCGTGGCGCCTTCGGTCACCAGGCGGGGCAATTCCACGGCCCGCCAGGCATCACCGACTCGCACCAGGGTGCCGACCAGCAACTGCTTCGGCTGGCCACCGTCTTCGAACAGAGCCACCACGTTCTCATACACCATCAAATCGCGAGTCGACCCGTTGGTACCGGCCGGGACGATCCCCGGCTTGTCCGCGCCGAAGTTCGTCCAGCGGCTGGAGCGTGTCAGCCCGGTTTGGGTCTTGGCCCACTCTTCGAAACCGGCTCGCGCCGCCTCCACGCGTCGCCCCAGCGCATCGGCCTGTTCGTCGGACAACCCCAGACCGTCCAGCTCTTCGTCGCTGAGCAGCAACCGGGCGAATCGTTGCGGGTCGCGAGCGGCTGCTGCCGCCACGATCTCGGCGGTCACTTCCTCGGCGGAAATCATCTCCCAGCGATCGATCGTGCCATCCTCATCGGCGTCGATCCCGCGGCGCGTCCCCTCGGTGCTCAGCCAGCGGAATTCGTCGGCCGTGCCGTTGAAATCGGTATCCGATTCCCGGTAGACCTCGACACCGGCGTTGTAATACGACCAGCGATCGAGCCGATTGTCCTTGTTGGTATCGGCGAACCACCGCAGAGGCTGTCCGGCCGGCCCGGTGATCCAGAATCCCTTCACCCCCTGTCGGGTCGTTTCCTCAATGGAGCAGTTCTCGATGTCCGCGTCGGATACCCGTTCGTACCGCACATCGCTTTGCAACGGCTTGTAGGAGAGAGCCTTGGCCAGCCGCGGATCGGCGTCCGCTCGGGCGACCGGCAGGGAGACCAGCAGGCTGGCCGACCACACGACCGCCGCCCGCCATCGGTGGGCCAGATGGCTGCTCGGGCCGCCTGGGACACCGCCCGCCCCGATCGTCGCGCCGCGTCCGTTTCCTCTTGCTTTCATCCGCACCGTTGCGTCCAACTGTTGGCAATCCATCGACGAAGAACTCCTGGCAGCTTACCGAGCTTGTGATCGAACCTGGAACCATCCGGCAGTCGGGCAAATCGCCGCCCACCGAAACTCAAATTCACCCTTGATGCAGATTGGTTGTAGCAGTTTTCGGCGATTGATGGAATCGCGAAATCCGACCTGGCGCTGCTCCGGGTGTGTGAGCCGGTTTGCGTGAAGTGCTGGTCGTCGTCGGTGATGCGGGCCAGACCGAAATCGAGCAGTCGCACGCGGCCCGTGCTCTCTTCGATCCAGATATTGGCCGGCTTGACATCGCGGTGGACCATCCCGTGCCGGTGCGCGACGGCCAGTCCGGCAGCGATTTGCCGCGTAATGGATATCACTTCTTCGGGATCGAGTACCCGCTCACGATCGAGTCGGGCCTGCAGGGTTTCACCGGGCAGCCATGGCATGGTAAAGAAGGCCAGGTCCCGCCACTGTCCGACTTCGAGGATGGCCACCACGTTGTCGTGTTCGATGGCTGCGGCGGCGCGGGCTTCGTGCAGAAACCGTTCCCTTGCCTGAGCGCCCAGACTCGGCCGGAGCACCTTCAGGACCACGAATCGGTCCAACGAGGTTTGCCGCGCCCGAAACACGATGCCGGTCGCCCCCGCGCCGAGCACTCGTGCTGGAGGTATTCCTGAAGCGCAGCCCATGTCGCCGGCTGGAACCGCGAGCGGCACAATTCGATGGCGCGGCGCACCAAGGCGCGCCGATAATC
>RFIQ01000214.1 GCA_003695565.1 Planctomycetota bacterium
CCTCGGAGAATCTGTTTCGCCACGTGGGATTCGACTATTCGCTGCCCGATCAAAAGCGGGCGTTGTTTTTTCAATTGCGAAGCCGAGACGACGTTTACCGCGAACTGGAAGAGTCCGGCGAGTAGGTACCGGGGTAGTCTCCCCGCGGGCTGCGGAGGCTGGGCTGCAGGCGGTTCGCGTGCGGGGGCTGGATCGTTACCGGGTGAGGGTGCGCCGGTGGCGGGGCATCACACTCGTCGTGGATGGTGGAAGTTGTGGTGGTTACCGCCTGGAAAGGCGGCGGTACGATGAAGGTGAGGGAGCGGTGGTTACCGCCTGGAAAGGCGGCGGTACGATGAGGCGGCGGTACGTTGGGGGATCAGTCGGCCAGGAGTTCGCGCACGTAGGATTTGAAATCGAGCATGGTGTCCGGCGCGCCCGGGCCGATGATGGCGGGGCCGTCCTGCGGGTCGGGATGCAAAGCGTGGCTGCCGCGGACCAGGGAAGGGTCGAGCGGGATTACATCCGTGCGGTAGCGGAAACCGAGTTTTTTTTGTGCCAAGCGCAAGGCGGCACGAATCGGCGATGTCATAAATAGCTCGCAGGGATCATAACCCGGTTTTCGATGGATATCAACGCAACGCGCAAAGTCGGGCGCTCGGGCATCCTCTAGCCAGTAGTAGTACACGAACCAGGCATCGGGTTCGGCCAGCGCGATCAGCTCGCCGCTGCGGGGGTGATCCAGTTGCACATCGCCCGCCTCCACCACCGCTTGTACGCCGGGCAATTGTGCGACAAGGCGGCGGACGTCTTCGCGCAGCGCGATGTCGTTGACATAGATGTGCGCAACCTGATGGTCGGCCACCGCAAACGCGCGGCTATCGAGCGGTTGCAGCATCTCACCGAAAGGACCATCCCGCACCTCCAGCCAACCGGCTTCGCGCAGCGCGCGGTTGATCAGGATCGGACGGGATACTGGCACCAACCCGTATTCGCTGACAACGATCGTCTGCGCGCCGATATCGTCCGCTGCAGCGATGACTTCCGCGGCACATGCATCGACCTCCACGACTCGGGCCGGATCGCGTTCTGGCAGGCGTTGGTAGTCGTAATCGAGGTGAGGCAGGTAGACCAGAGTCAATTGGGGGCGGTTGCTGCGGAGAACGCGCGCTGCGGCGCGGGCGATCCACTGGCTACTGGGCAACCCGGCTTTGGGGCCCCAGAAGCTGAAGAAGGGAAACGGCCCCAATTCAGCCTGCAGATTGCAGTCGGTCTTGTCCAGGATGTCGAAAACTTTGCTGCCATCGCATCCATAGTGGGGTTTGGGCGTGGCGTACCACCGCACCGGCGCGCCTTGATTGAACCACCAGAACAGCTTCGCCGTCTCGTAGCCCTCGTAGAATTTCTCTCCTTGCACCAACCGGTTGCATTGCTGCCAGAACCGAACTTCGCCTGTGTCACGGAAATACCATCCATTGCCGACGACTCCATGTTGTCGCGGCGGTAATCCGGTCAGCATGGTGGCTTGAGACGTGCAGGTGACAGCCGGAATGGGGCTGGACCACGGGCGAGCCGCCCCCAGTCGCTGCAAATTGGGCGCGTGCTGAGCCAGCCGAGGGGTCAGCCCGACCACGTTGAGGATGCACAGTCGTTTCATGGCAAGGCTGCAGGTGGCGTTCGTGGGGATGTGGCAAGAAACCGGTTTGGTGGTAGTTTTATGCAACCGAGGGGCGAAGTTCCACCACCCTGCACCGGGCCTGGTCTCTCCGCCCCTGCCCCGTCCGCACCGCCATCTACGATTTATACCGCTATGAGAATTCTGACCTGTTGCAGCGAGGCTTATGCCCAAGTCGATCATTTGCGCCGCCAAGGCGCCCGTGTCGGATTCGTGCCGACGATGGGGGCATTGCACGAGGGGCATCTGTCGCTGGTGCGCCGCAGCCGGGAGGATTGCGATGCGACAGTCGTCAGCATCTTCGTCAATCCGACCCAGTTCGGGCCCCACGAAGATTTCAGCCGCTATCCCCGGACGTTCGAATCCGATTGTGCGGCTCTGCGAGATCTGGGCGTCGACTTCGTCTTCGCACCTTCGGCCGAGGAGCTCTATCCCGCCGGTTTCTCGACCTACGTCCAGCCTCCCAAAGTGGCGGAACGCCTGGAGGGAAAGTGCCGGCCGGGGCATTTTCGGGGCGTGGCCACGGTGGTGCTGAAATTGTTCCATATCATTCCGGCGACCGCAGCGTACTTTGGCCAGAAGGACTACCAGCAGTTGCTGGTGATCCAGCACATGGTCGATGACTTGAACGTGCCCATTCGAGTCGTGGGATGCCCGATCGTGCGGGAACCGGACGGATTGGCCATGAGCAGCCGCAATCGGTATTTGTCTCAAGCCGAACGGGAGGCGGCGCTGAGTTTGTGGAAAGCTCTCACCGCGGCGCAATCCGCTCTGTCCAGTGGGCAACGGGACGCCCGAGAGCTGGAACAACTCATGCAAACGACGCTATACACCCAAGGGGCCGACCGCATCGATTATGCCGTCGTGGCTGATCCGGCTTCGTTGGAACCGGTCTCGCAAGTCGATCGACCGGCGATCGCGCTGGTGGCGGCCCACGTCGGTAAGACGCGGTTGATTGACAATTTGTTGCTCCAACCTTGATACCCCCAACGATTCCAGAGATGCTGCGGAGAACAGCCGCCGGGGCGCCGAGCAGGTGAGGGAGAACTGCTCATCGAGCTGCGATTGTCGGATCATCCAGGCACCAAGAGGTTACAATAGTGGGCACGTCCTGGCGGCCCGCCCGGGTTGATCTGGGGGCCGCGGCGTTGCATTTGTATCTCCTGCCCCGGCACCATCCGTGGTATCCGGCAAGTGACGGGGGTTGTTGCTGCCTTCCGGCCTGCAGATTTTTTCATGGAAAGGATCCTCATCATGCCATCTGCATCGTGCTCCCCGTCTACCAACCGTCGCGGATTTCTCACCCACGTTTCCCAAATGGCTGCCGGTGCCGCCGCGGCGGTAGCGGCGCGCGGTCTGCCGGCTGCCACGCAGGACAAACTGTTGCGTATGCAGATGGGGTTGGTGACCTATCTGTGGGGTAAGGACATGACCCTGGATGAATTGCTTGACGCCTGCGAGAAATCGGGGTTGCTGGGCGTCGAGTTGCGGACGGAGCATCGGCACGGCGTCGAACCGGATTTGACACCGGCGGAGCGGCAGGCCGTGCGCCGTCGATTCGCTGCCAGCCCTGTGCAATTAGTGGGCTACGGTTCGAATTGCGAGTATCACTCAGCCGACCCGGCAGAGGTCCGGGCGAACATCGAACAGACCAAGCGATACATCGAATTGATGCATGATTGTGGGGGCACGGGGGTCAAGGTCAAACCCAACGGCTTTCCGCCGGGGCGTTCTCGGGAAGCGACCATCGAACAGATCGGCAAGTCGCTCAACATCGTGGCCGAGTACGGACAGCGGTACGGTCAGAAGATCCGGGTCGAAGTCCATGGCCGAGGGACCAGCGAATTGCCGGTGATCCGCGATATCTTCGAGGTCGCCGACCATCCCAACGTGTACGTTTGCTGGAATTGCAATGCGGAAGACCTGCACGGTGCCGGGTTGGCAGCCAATTTCGATATGGTCAAGCACCGCTTGGGGGATACCGTGCACGTGCGGGAGATGAACATAGGGGATTATCCCTACGCGCAGTTGATGCAGATGCTGGTCGACATGGATTATGAAGGTTGGATTCTGCTGGAGGCTCGCACCAATCCCGCAGACAAGGTGGCGGCCATGATCGAGCAGCGGCAGGTGTTTGAACGCCTGACCCGAGCCGCTCGGTGATCGGCGCCGGTCCTCAGTCCAATCGGCTGGTCAGCCATCCGCGCGATGCGCTGGGGCCCGCCCGCTCGAGCGCTTCGATCACCTGGCTCTCGGTCAACAGATCGCGCAACACGATCGGTTCGGCATTCGGATCGGGCGGGTAGATGGCCAGGACGGGAATCGAGTTGCTCCCCAGTTCCTCCAACTTCTTGCGGATTTCATCATTGCCGTCGGTCCAATCGGCGATCATGGGTACCACACCGTTGGCGTTGACGACTTTCGCCACGCCTTCGCGGTCGATCGCCATCGCCATGTTCAACTTGCAATTGACGCACCAGTTGGCGGTGAAGTCGATCATGACCGTTTTGCCTTCCTGGCGCAGCTTGACCAATTGCGGTTCGGAGTAGGGGATCCACTCCAAATCGGTATCGGATGGGCCAAGAAAATGAAAGCTGCCGGCTGCTGCCAGGACGATGGTGGCGATCGCAGCCCCCCACGCCTTGGCCCGCGTACTGCCGGGTGCATAACCCGGCACCCGACCGACCAGCCAGCATGCGAACCACACGAAGATCAAGAAGGTCAACGTGGCGATGCGATATTCGTCGCCGATGCTGTAGATGAAAAAGACGACGGTCAACAACAGCGGGAAGGCCAATACCTGCTTCAATGTTTCCATCCAGGCTCCCGGTCGCGGCAGCAGCTTGATCGCACCAGGATAGATGCACAGGGCCAGGTAAGGCATGCTCATCCCCAGCCCTACGACTCCGTACAAGACGAGTATCCCCATCGGCGACAGCGTCAGGCTCAACCCGAACAGAGACCCCAGCAACGGTCCGGAGCAAGGAGTTGCTAAGACGGTGGTTAGCACGCCCTTGAGGAAGGCGCCGGTCAGCCCCTCCTGGTCCATCAATTGTCCGGACTTGCTGGAGGCGGCGAATCCGGGGATGGGAATCTCCCACACTCCGAGGAAACTCAGCGCCATGGCGAATACCAGGGCGGCCAACGCAACCTTGAATTCCAAAACCGTAAACTGTTCTCCCCAGCCAAACGTTTTCTCGAACGCCAACTTGGCGATCACGGTGAAGATGGCCAAGCCCAGCATCACCGCCATGATCCCGCCGACGAAGGCCAGATTGAGTGTCACGATGCGCGATCGATCGTTGCCGGCTTGAGTCACAAAGCTCATGATCTTCAACCCGATCACGGGCAGGACGCAGGGCATGAAGTTGAGGATGAATCCGCCCAGCAAAGCGGCGGCCAGATGCAACAAGGTGAGCGACTGCGAAGCCGCGGGATCGGTCGGTGCGCCGCTCTTCCCGTCCCCAGGTTGCCCCGCTCCGCTCGGCTCTTCTGCAGCAGCCAGACCGGCCGTCGGTGAAACCCCGATTCCCGGTGGAGCCTCCGCGGATTGTTCGATCCCCTCACCCGCGGCCATCGGCGGCGAGGGTTGGCTATCGAAATCGATCCAGTTGGTCAAAGCTTCGGCCGACGCGACATCGCGCAGCCTAGCTTGAGTCAATTGCATCGGGGAGGAAGTGATTCCCTCATCGGCCACTACCCGGATGCTTCCTCGGGCGATCAAGCCGGCCGGTGGATCGCATGCTCGGTCGGTGCATGTGCCGAAGCCCACCCGCAATTCGATCGGATATTCTCCTGGTTGCGTATCCGCCGGAATGCGGACCGGGATCTCGAAGCGGACCGGACCATCATAGTAGCGGGGGGCATCGGGCAATCCCGGGAAGACCTTGAGCGGCGTGTCGGTTCGAGGTGTGCCGAATTGCAAACCCGATTTCTGGGTCGCCACGATCAACGTCCGGTTGGCCGATTCGTCATCGTGGGGAACGAATTGCCAAATGTGGTATCCGGGGTCCGGTTGGCACTCCAGCACCACCATGGCGGACTCGCCGGGCCTTGCGCGAGCCGGTTGGACATAGGCGAACCAGGTTGCATGCGTGTTCTCGGCGCGAAAACCTTGGCCTCGGGTTGCCGGGCCGGCCGGGGGCGAAGAATCTGCGGCCGGAGCGCTGGGCCGTGGTTGTGCTGCCGAAGAAACGCCGGCGGAGGGAGCATCACCGGCCGCCGGGGCGGTCTGGGCCCATCGCGCCTGCAAATCGGCCGAAACCGGCTTGCACTGGCTGGAACAAACGAGACCGTCGACGCGGACATCCACCGTCGTCGTGGCAGGATCCACAGGGTTGGTAAATCGAAAGGGTGCCGACCAGACGACGCGGCTATGGTACTCCTCCAGCGGCACTCCTGGGTAAGCTGTTTCGTCAAAACCGATCATGGGGGCGTGGTCGGCCGTCCAGCCTCCCACCAGTTCCACGTTCTGGCTGCGAACTCGGATCCGCGTGGGCAGAGGGCCGCTGCTCTGCTGCGTGGAATAGGTATGGCTGCCTGGCCCCGGCACGGCCGCTACGTGCAACGTGCCCTGCCCCGCCGCCGCGTCGTATTCGAACCAGGCCTCGTACTCCAGCGTCGGTTCCGCAGCCACCGCGGCGTCCTCCAGTCCGTGCGCGGGCACGGTGGGCAGCCCGAAGCCGCCGAATTTGTCCTGGGCCAACAGGACCGACGGTAGCGGTCCAATGCTAGTGGCCAACAAGATCAATGCCAGGGCCAGCCGCAAAGTAGTACCGCCAGAATGTTGCCGCGGCGTACCCGAATCGTCGCATCCGATTCTTGGGGTTGGGATGATGTGCATCGTATGTGCGCTCCGCGATTGCCACTGCATTGTTCAGAATTGTCAGGAGAGTTTACGGAAACGGATGGCTCAGCCGTCGCCTCCGTCGGTCCCCCCGTCCCGGCATTATGGTTATATTTAGGAGGATGGCACTGGTCAGGTCAACGCAACCTCGTACCCACATCCTCTTGCGGGGGTGATGGCTTGACTGCTGGAGGGGGTGGCCTTCCATACCTGCTTCTCCTGTTCGATCGCCGGGCCGTCGCGTATGTTGAGGGGAGAACCGGGTTTCCTGGGGAAACTTGCGACTCCAAGTTTCGTCCGCCTGCTGGGGTCGCGTCGAGTCCGCCTGTGGCAGGGTGTGTCGGGCCATCGAGCGGCTGACGGTACGGACGGCTGAGGCAAGACCTCCACATTTTCGGCGTTAACTAAGTTTACATCCAACTGACGAGGCACCGTAGCGATG
The DNA here is from genome assembly GCA_003695565.1 of Planctomycetota bacterium. Taxonomy (GTDB): domain Bacteria; phylum Planctomycetota; class Planctomycetia; order Pirellulales; family Pirellulaceae; genus Aureliella. Next base: position 6,943 of record RFIQ01000214.1, read on the forward strand.
CGCGTTTCCATGCAGAATTGTCCCTGGTTGCAGTACGTCCTTACGTTGGCTGCGGTTGTTTTTTTCTCGTGTGAATTTCGGGCAGCGGCCGAGGACCGGGAGCAGGAGTTTCCGGTTGGGAAGTGGGTTTCCCTGTTCAATGGCAAGGATTTGGACGGTTGGATCCCCAAGATTCGCTACTCGAAACTGGGCGAGAATTACGCCGACACGTTCCGCGTGGCCGACGGGTTGTTGCAGGTCCGGTACGACCCCCAACACTATGCAAAGTTTGAGGAGCGGTTTGGACATCTGCATTACCAGCGGCCGTTCTCGCATTACCGTTTGCGGGTCGAGTATCGGTTCGTGGGCGAGCAATGCCCAGGCGGACCGGGGTGGGCATATCGCAACAGCGGTATCATGTTGCACGGCGAACCGCCCGAGGGAATGGCGGTGGATCAGGATTTCCCCGTTTCCATCGAAGCCCAGTTACTGGGCGGTAACGGGACCGATCCGCGCCCCACGGCCAACCTGTGCACGCCGGGGACGAACGTGGTGATGAACGGCAAATTGTTTCTGCCGCACTGCATCAGCTCGAAATCGAAGACCTATCATGGTGACCAATGGGTGACGGTGGAAATCGAAGTCCGGGGCTCGAAGGTCATCCGCCACATCGTGGAAGGGGAAGTGGTGCTGGAGTATACCGAGCCACAACTGGATCCCCGCGACCCGCACGCCAAGGAGTTGGCGGAGAAGCAAGGTGGGTTGTTGCTGGAGGGTGGTTACATTTCCTTGCAGTCGGAGAGCCATCCGATCGATTTTCGTCGGGTCGAGATCATGGTGCTGGAACCGTAAGGCACCCGGACGCTGGCAATGGGCGTCGGCGCGGCCGGCGATTGCCGCAGTGGCTGGCAACCCAACAAAGTCGATGGGAATCGTCGTGAATCGCCAACCGCAAAGTATTTTGTTGTTCGACATCGACCAGGTGAAAACATGGTTGCTGGATCAAACCCAAGGGAGACATGCTTGGACAACCCAATGGTGGACCAAGAACAGAGCAGCGATCGGGGGAGTCCCGATTTGCCGGCGGCGCTGGCTGAGATCGGCCTGGAATTGCCGGCTGAAGTCGTCGAACGGCTGGATGCCTACCGCCGTTTGTTATGGGAACGCAACCAAACGATCAATTTGACGCGGCATACGACGTTCGACTTGTTTGCCCGACGCGATGTGTACGATGCCTGGCAGTTGGCCCAGCTCCTGCAGGAAGGCGAGGACGTATTGGAC
>RFIQ01000215.1 GCA_003695565.1 Planctomycetota bacterium
ACCCTGTCGATAAATATGCGTGAACGTCTTGAGCTGGTACGTGTTCGGATCGGAGGCGATGTCGGCATCGACCGGCTTCGTGAAGTGGATTCGAAACCCGTCGGGGCGAGCGTTGATCTGGCGAATCTCGAACGGGACGATGCCGGTCCAGTCAAGCCGCTGGATGGCATAATCGCGTCGGCCGCGGACAGGCCAGCCGCGATTGGTCCCGCCGGCGATCAACTGCCCTTCGGGAGTGAAAGTCAAAGCCAACAGTCCGGTGTCAAAGCCCTCCCGAAACGGGTAACAAGCACCTTGCCAGACGCCGTTGACCTTCTCCGTCGTGGCTCGCATGACCACGCCCAGGCTGAAGTCGCCGATGAAGATCTGATTCTCGAACGGGCCGAACTTGCCACCCGTTCGATCGACCATGAATCCGGAAATCGAACGCCCCATGCGAATGTACGGAAAAACGACGGCGTAGGGGACGAGCTGTGGGATCCGCTGCCGCTCGATCTCCAGCCGCGATGGCGTATTCGGCTCCGGCGGCGCAGGGCCAAGCTCGGGCGCGAGCGGGTACCAGTTGAAGCTGATCGGATGCCCCATGAAGCCGCCGGGCTGCAGCACCTTGAGCGAGCACGATCCGTTCCATGGTCCCTGACTTTCGGCGTAAAACATCACGCCGTGTTCATTGGGGCCGATGCCGCAGGGGCTGCGGATGCCGCTGCAAACGGGAATCGTTTTGCCGTCGGGGGTGATCTTCAAACACCAGCCGCGAAAGGGGACTTTCGAGTTGTACGATTCCGACAGACAAAGCGCCACCCAGATGTTGCCGTTGTTGTCGGGTTTCGAGCCGAATGAAAACTCGTGGTAGTTGCGGAATCCCCAACGATCGCTGATCGTGTCGAACTGATCGGCTCGGCCGTCCCCGTCGGTGTCGGCGATGCGGGTCACTTCGGTCTGTTGCGTGACGTAAAAGGCTCCGTCGCGGTACGCCATGCCAAAGACTTCGTCCAATCCGCTGGCGAATTTTTCGAATTTTGGCTCAGGGTGTTCGTCGAACGCGCCGTCGACCAGAAAGATGTCACCGCGGCGTGTGGAGACAGCCAACTCTCCATCCGGCATGATTTCAAAGCTGCCCGCTTCGATCGCCAACTCTTTCGGCAGCGGGACATCGACCATCGGGTAGTATTTCGATTCGGCTTCGGAGGTCCCCCAGTATTCCCCCAGCGGTTCCTGTGGCGGAACGCAAGCCAGCATCAGGGCGACGAGTTTAAACAGCACCGTCATCGCGCGACCTCCCAATGATTGGCGGTCCGGCGCGGAGCTTGCGCGACCCTATCGTAGGTAGAGTTGTTGTAGGGTGGCGACAAGCGGGCGACGAAAGATGATTCTATCGGTTGACCGTTACACATAATTGGCAAGTCCGATTGACGATGAAGCTGAATTCGACCGCGCCGGCCCACCACATCGATGGGCGGAAAGTCGTCGCGAATTGGATTCCGATTCCGCGATAATTGTTGCTCGTCGAACCGGGGTAGAAGTTGAATGGTGGGCCGGCGCAGAGCTTGTCCCACCCTACGGTCACTTCCAGACATATTCCCACTCCCAATGCAATGGTTCGTTTGCTCGGCAATCGAATTGCAACTCGATACGCTTGCCACCCGGTTGTTGTCCTTCAGCGACGTCTCCGTCCGGTTCATCGACGATGGCGATCGATGCGTCGGGCGGGACGCGGACAACGAACCCTTGGTCGATTTCAAACGTCGATGCATCCAGACGCTCGATCTGTTTTCCCGATGCGATGCGGAATCGCAGGCCGGGGCGATCCGATGGCGACGCGATCGTGACGCTGCGTTTCAGAACGCGAGCCTCCGAATCGTCCGGCGCCTGCTCGTGAAAGAAATCCTCGATCGTGACTTCGCCGACCGAATACAAGAACGTCGGCCGTTGTTTTTCGTCCAGGCGATATCCGCGGAATCGGTGTTGGGGTGGGCGGCCTTCGTTGACTACCCATGGTTGGTGACGATCGTCCAGGTCCGGCCCCGCGCCGAACGGATGGACTCGACCCAGCGGCCGCACGTTGCCACTGCCCTGCCCTGTCCAAACGGCGACGGCATCGACAAAACCTCCTTGCCACAGGCCTCCAAGTCGCATCTGTTCCGCGTCGTAAACCAGATTGACGCCGCCCGGATAACCGACGCCGATTCCCCGCTTCCCGACGCCCGGGTACTTTCGCCGCAGCATACGGGCTTCGTCACCGACAACGATGATCAACGGTTCCTGAATCACGCCGCGCGGCGTTCTCGCCTGGCGCCCGTCTTCGAGGTACTGCCAGATTGCTTCGATCTGTTCGTGCGGCGTTCCCTCCAGGTCGGCGCGGATCGGCCGGCCGCCTGGCCAGAAGGAAGGCATCACCGTGTTGGGGCTGAACTTCTGTGGATCGAGCATGTAGTGATAGAACCACTTTTTCTCCAGCCGTTCCGCCATCTCGGTCAAGTCGACGGCGGGCATCGTGTCCGATGTCTTGTACTTGTAAGTGTGACAGGCGACGCAGTTGAGCCCGCGGTTGCCGACCAGTTCCAGCCCTCGTTCTTTCGCCTCCTTCCGATCGGGCCACGTCGCGAATTCGATGTCAGGCAACGCATCGGTCTGCCGGAACAGACTCGGCAAATGCCCGATGTTCGCTTTACCGAACTGGGGCATCCGAGTCAGCATGTAAGGCCGCACCGAGCGGTGGTTGACCAGCACGTCGCGCAGCCAGCCCGGTTTCAACTTCGCCCCGACGCCGGTCAGCGACGGAGGAATCCGC
>RFIQ01000216.1 GCA_003695565.1 Planctomycetota bacterium
ACCGCTTGCGGCCTGCGGTTGCACAGCGACTCGCCACCGCCACAACCGGTCCGCTCTCCGACGAATCAACCCGCCGCGTGCCGAACGACGCGCCTGCCGAGGGCGAATTCAAGCCACTCGATCACTGGACCCTCCCGGTTCTGCCGCTCGATCAGCGTCAGCAGAGGTTCGACGCGTTGGACGCTGAAGTCCGGGCCTGCCGGCGATGCGAGGAGATCGTGCACTTTCGTCGACAAACCGTGTTTGGCGAAGGGACTCTGCAACCGACGGTCTGCTTCATGGGCGAAGCTCCTGGTGCAGACGAAGACCGACTGGGGCGTCCGTTCGTGGGGCGGGCGGGGCAGTTGCTGGACAAGATCATCATAGCCATGAAACTCAGACGCGAAGAAGTGTATATCTTGAATGCACTCAAGTGTCGGCCGCCTCAGAATCGAACGCCCGACCCTCAAGAGATCGACAACTGCCGCCCCTTCGTGGAAACGCAGTTGGAAGTTCTTCAGCCCAAGTTCATCGTTTGCTTGGGGGCGGTAGCAGCCCGATCGCTTCTGCGTACCACCTCGCCGATTGGTCGATTGCGGGGACGTTTTCATCCATACAAAGGGGCGCGGGTAGTGGTCACCTACCATCCTTCCTACTTGCTGCGCAACGAAAACGCCAAGAGGTTAGTGTGGGAGGATATGAAGATGCTCATGCGCGAATTGGGGATTCAACCGTAACGAACGCCGCGGTACCCCGCCGTCCGTTCCTACTGTCCCATCTCACCACTGTCGGTTTTGGCGATTGCCTCCTAGCCAGCTTGGATCCGGCGGACGACGCATCCGAACTGGATCGCGCCGGGTATATCGACGCGAGTAGTTGTTTTACCGATGTGCTAGAATCCTTGGGCAAGCTGCTCCACATGGGCCAAAGCGCTGGCTGGCATGTGCTGCAAGTGATAGCCCCCCTCGAGCAGGCTGACGATGCCTCGTGCGCCGCAAGACCGGGCCAGTTCCTGCACGATGCCGGTCAGCGTAGCGAAATCTTCTTCGATCAAGCAGAGACCGCCCACCGGATCGTTCTGGTGCGCATCGAAACCTGCGCTGATCAGCAACAACTGGGGCTGCGTCCGCTCCGCCAGTCGATTGATGTCTTCAGAGAATCGCTCGAAATAGGCTCGCCGCGCAATATGAGCTGGGACGGGAGCATTCTTGATCCATCCTCGCCCGGGCCCCTCTCCGATCTCCTCCTCCGCTCCGGTACCAGGGTAGAACGGACTGCGATGAATCGAATAGAACGCGACTTGCCCGTGACGGTAGAAGGAGTCTTGAGTCCCGTTGCCATGATGAACGTCCCAGTCGATGATCATCACCCTCGCCGCGCCCGCGCGGAGCGCGGCGTGGGCAGCGATGGCGATGTTATTCAAGACGCAAAACCCCATCGGGGCGTTAGGTAAGGCGTGGTGCCCGGGCGGTCGCACCGCACAGAATGCCGTTTGATCATCCCCCTCCCAAACCCGTTGTACCGCATCGATGGCGGCTCCGACCGCCAGGGTCGCCGCCCCCCATGTCCCGCGGCTGACCACCGTGTCGGCCTCGATCTGTCCGGCATCAGCCAGGCACCACTCCTGCAAACGTTGGAGATAATCCGCATCGTGATTCCACTGCAACTGCTCCACCGTGGCGGGCGGCCAATCCGCAATACCGCACCGATCCGTCCAACCCGATTCCTCCAGCAGCATATTCAATCGTTGCGTCCGTTGCGGACATTCCGGGTGCCTGCCCGTTCGATGATCTTCAAATCGATTGCTGACGTAGAGTAACATGGCGGAGGTGCTCACAAACGAAACATGAAAACGGCTGTCGGAACGGTCTTGCCAGGAGTGGATCCGTTGCGCTGACGGATGTATGCATACTCGTAATCGAGCGGGGATGGAAGCCCAGGGCAGGAGCGATGCCGGTTGCGTTGCCGTGCCGGTGAACGAGGAGAATCCTGGCCTGGACAGTGGGGCCCGAACCGCACGAGGGGGGGCCGTGGCAAGCGCGTAATTGGGAAACGTCGAATGGCTGCAGATCTGGAATACCTGGGCCCGTACCGTATCGATTCCATTTTGGGACGCGGCGGCATGGGGACCGTCTACAAAGCCTTTCATTCGCGCAGCGGCGAAGTCGTGGCGGTCAAAGTCATCGCTCCGGCGATCGCAGACCAGGTGCGATTCCGCCGCCGTTTTGCGGCCGAGGTGGAAGTGCTCAAACGGTTGCGGCATCCAAATATCGTTTCTCTGCTGGGATATGGTGAAGAACGCGGGTTGCTGTTCTATTCCATGGAGTACGTCGAGGGCAACTCGTTGCAACAACACATGCATCAGGTCGGCCGAATTCCATGGGAAGACGTGGTGGAAGTCGGCATTCAGACCACCGCGGCTCTGAAGCATGCGCACGACATGGGTATCATCCATCGGGACTTGAAGCCGGCCAATCTGCTGGTCGGTACGGGGGGCATCATCAAGTTGACCGATTTTGGTATCGCTAAACTCTTCGGAGCTACGGACATGACTGCCGCCGGTGCAGTTATCGGTACCGCCGATTACATGCCACCGGAACAGGCGGAGGGGAAACCCGTTACGGTGCGCAGTGATTTGTATGGAGTGGGGTGCGTGCTGTATGCCCTGTTGGCCGGTCGGCCGCCGTTCTCGGGCAAGAGCGTGCCTGAAGTCCTGTACGCTGTGCGCTACAATGCGGTGCCCAATCTGTCGGATGTCGTTCCCGAAGCACCACCGGAGCTTTGCTTGCTGATACATGAGTTGCTGGAGAAGGACCCCTCCAAGCGGCCGCCGACTGCCTTGGTGGTCCGCAATCGCTTGTTGGCGTTGCAGCATGCCACCGGTGGTCGCACGACATCGTCAACGCCGCGCGCAGCGACGTCTGATGTTCAAGAGCCTCCACTTGGTACCGAATTGACCTCTTTGGATTTGTCGGATGTGGATGATGATGATCTGCGCCCCACATATCCCGGAGGCGATACCCAAGCGGCGCCCGCTCCTGGACCGGCCAGCAGTGTCGATGCGGAAACGGCGCTGCTCGACGACCAGCACGTGGCGGCAGCAGAACGCGGCGGCGCGGATCGCTTGGCAACGGGAGCCGACGATACGGCGCACCGTGAGGCCTCGTCCGAACAGGTAGAGGATTTTACGCAAAGCCCCTCTGTAGAGATGAGCGGAGGGCAGGATTCGATCGGTCCACTGAGTTCCGGAGGTCCTAGCCGATACACGCCTATCGAAGAGGATTCATCGACCAGCGAATTCCTCTGGGCCCGAGGACCCGATGAAGCCGAGTCCGGGCGAGACTGGGTGCAGATCCTGTCGATGGCCGGAATCGTGTTGCTGCTGGTCGGTTCGATTGCTGGAGTCGTGTGGATGATCCAACCCGACTCGGCGGACGACATCTACCGTCGGGTAATGCTGGCGGTCGAGTCGGGCGACGACTCCCGATTGGTCGCCGTCCAGGATGATATCGAGGAATTTCTGGCGCGGTTCCCCGAGGATGCACGCGCCGAGGAGTTGCGGACAATCGCAGATGACCTGGAACTGTCGCGTTGGACCAGAATTCTTCAGCGGAGAGCATCTCGGTCCGGTGGCGTTGCAGCTTTGTCCGCCATCGAACAGGCTTTTCTAGATTGCATGACTGCTCGATCCAGAGACCCACAGGAGGCTCAAGAGAAACTGGCCGCATTCCTGGATGTCTTCGGCCAGATCGAGAATCTCCCTCGCAATCAACAGCGGCTGGTCGACTTGGCCCGTCACGCTCAAGAAAACGGAGTTTGGGCGAAAGTGGAAGCCCCACCGGCGGTCGAGCAGTTGGCTACGTTGATTCAATCCGCCGAAAAATCGTTGTCGGGACGCGCCCTGCAAGCCTTCTACCGCGATATTATCACTCTCTACGGTGACAAAGCGTGGGCACAACCTCAGGTGCAACGCATCCGCAAAATCCTGCAGCCGGAGTCGTAGCGCGTGACGGTCCGCATATTGGCATGTAGCGGTTCGCTCGATGGCGGTGGCAGCGAGCGGCAATTGGTGCAGTTCGTCCGGCAGCTTCACGGCCGGCCTTACGACGTCCAAGTGTACTTGCAGTACCGCCGCGGCATTCACCTGGCATCCTTGCCCTCCGATGTGCGGGTCCATGATTACTGGTCCTCTCACGGTCCGCGCTGGACGTATCCGGGGCGCATCCGGAGATTGCAAATAGATCATCTGGCCGATGTACTTGCCACCGAGAAAATCGATGTGGTTTACGACCGGACGTATCATATGACTCTGGTCACCGCTCCAGCCTGTCAGCGCATAGGATGTCCGCGCATTTCGGTGATTACCAGTCCTCCGAGTCGCGATTTGGGAGCACGTCGAGAGCGATTTCGATCGTGGAAGCGTCGATTGTTGGCCCGCTACTACGCTGCGCCGGGGGCTTGGACCATCGCGGTGTCGCAGCAAGTCGCTGACGATGCGGCGAACTATTATGGCTTGGATCGCCAGCGGTTGCTGGTATTGCCCAACGCAGTCGATGCCCGAGCGATTGCGGATCAGGCGGCGCAGGGGGCGATGGAGGATTCCTCGCCGCATGCCTGGGGAGATTTCTGGCTAGTAGTCGGACGCATGACGCCAGAGAAAGGGCAAGCGGACGCGGTGCGCGCGTTTGCCCAGTACAACCAGCGGCATTCTCCGTACCGACCCTGGTCGTTAGTATTGATGGGTGATGGTCCGCAACGCCCGTATCTCGAGCGATTGGTGCGCGACTTGGGAATCGCCCATCGAGTCCATTTCTTAGGTGTCCAGTCCAACCCGTTTCCGTGGATCCAGGCCGCGCGGGGGTTGGTCGTTCCCAGCCATTATGAAGGATTGCCCAACGTCGTGTTGGAAGCGCTGGCGTTGGGTACTCCTGTGCTGGCCACGCGCTGCAGCCCGGACGTGGAAGCATTGCTGGCCCAGGATCGCGGGCATCTGGTCGACGTGGGAGCAATCGAGGATATGGCGGCTGCCCTGGCACGGTTGCAGTCCTCACCGAAACCCGCCGCCGAACAACGCCTGGCGAGGCAGCGGTACGTCCAGCAGCGATTTGGCATCGATGCGTGGACCGAAACGATGCGGAACCTGGTTCTGCAGGCCAGCGAGGCGCGCTCGTCAGCACCTGCCTGGCGGCGGGAGGAGTCGTAGCATGACCCGCAAACCCGAAGCCGAAACAGAATCGGGACCCCCGTCTGGTGAGAATGCCGTATTGCCAGACCCCGACTCCGCCGGCCGCACTGTACTCAATATGGCCGGCCTCTCTGTCGCCTCGCTGGCACAACTGGTTGTTCAGTTCCTGTTCTTTCAACAACTGGCGGCGACGTTCGCCTTCCAAGAACAAGCCGATGCGTTGGCGGCCGCCCTGGTTGTTCCCACTGTGCTGGCTGCCATGTTGATCGGCTCTTTGGGCTACGTGTTGGTACCGGAATTGGTTGCCCAGTTCCAGTCGGACGCAGGTTCGGAACGAGGTTGGCAATTGGGCTGGTACACAGGGGCGGTTACCGCTCTGCTGGCCAGCGCAGTGAGCCTGGGGG
>RFIQ01000217.1 GCA_003695565.1 Planctomycetota bacterium
CGGTGGGGACGGTGACTTCGGTCATTGTATTGTTGCAATCGAAACGAGGGAAAACAGAGTTGAAGTTGAATGGGCGCGGAGCGTTTCCGGGGGTGGGCACGAGCTCGCGGCACAACAGGCGGGAACGCCGTGTTCGTTGACGCTGAAGCGCGAGGAGCCACCGCACAGGCGATGCACCAACGCGATGCTACCTATTGCTGTACCTCAGGCAAATCGGCAAAAGCTTCGTCGATCAATTCCTCCTGCTCCAGTTTGTGGGCGCTGGCCGATCCGGTAGACGGGCTGGCCGATTCGACCCGTGAAACCCGTCGCAGGGGGTATCCCTGTTCGGCCAACATATCGCCATAGCGCGATTTCCAGTAGCTCCAGGCTCCCATATTGGTCGGTTCTTCCTGAACCCACACACAGTCGGTTCCAGGTTCGTAGGTTTGCAACGCCGACAACAGCAGCTCGGGCTTCAGGGGATAAAACTGCTCCACGCGAATGATGGCGACATTGTCATGTCCAGCCGTTCTTCGGCGTTCATTCAATTCGTAATACACTTTGCCGCTGCAGAGCAGCACCCGGTCGGTGCGTTGTGGATTGGGGCGTGTATCGGGAAGAATCCGTTGGAACCCGCCGCTGGTAAAGTCCTCCAGGGGCGAGACGACTTCCGGATGTCGCAACAGACTCTTGGGCGTCAGTACGAACAACGGCTTGCTCCACTTGCGCTTCGTTTGCTGTCGCAGCAGATGGAAGAACTGGGCGGGCGTGGTGGGCTGAGTTACTTGGATGTTGTCTTCGGCGGTCAGCAGCAACAGGCGTTCGAGTCGCGCCGAGCAGTGCTCGGGCCCAGCCCCTTCGAAGCCATGCGGCAGGAACAGGGTCAGGTGGCTAAGCCGTCCCCACTTGTCTTCCGCACTGGTCACGAATTGGTCGACAATTACTTGCGCAACGTTCCAGAAATCTCCGAACTGCGCTTCCCAAATCACCAGTCCCTCAGGCATATCCAGGGAGAAGCCATATTCGAAGCCAAGCACGCCCGCTTCGCACAACGGGCTGTTGATGATCTCGATCGGCGCCTGGTCGCCGGGCAGGTGACGCAGCGGAGTGTAGGTGCGGTCATCGATCTCGGTGTCGTACAGGACGGCGTGACGCTGACTGAATGTGCCCCGTTTTACATCCTGTCCGCTCAACCGCACGGGATGGCCTTCCAATGACAGACTGCCCATAGCCAGGGCTTCGGCGGTTGCCCAATCGACCGGACGCCGACCGGCAGCCATTTCGCGGCGGGCTTCCAAAAACCGCGTCAGTTTGCGGTGCACGTTAAAATCTGGCGGTACCGTACCCAATGCTTCCAGAATCGACTTGACCGCCGACTGGGTGAGACCGGTAGCGGGAAAATCATTGCTCGGTTCGGGGCCGCCATAGTATCCCTGCCAGTGCCCTCCCATGGTCTGCAGGTCCTCGACGAACTCTTCCTTTTGCGCCAGCTCGAATTCCCGCTCCAACTTTGCTTGCCGCACCTCGGCAATCGCATCCGCCTCCTGCCGGGTGATTTCACCCAATTCCAGCAATCGATCCAGATAGCTCTCCCGCACGCTGCGACGGGAGTCGATGATCTTGTACATCTTGGGTTGGGTGAATCGCGGTTCGTCCCCCTCGTTGTGCCCCCATTTGCGGTAGCAGTACATGTCGATGACGACATCACGCCCGAACTCGCGGCGGAAGTCCATGGCCAGGTTAACGACTTGAGCGACCGCCTCAGGATCCTCGCCATTGACATGAAAGATCGGAATCTGCAGCATCTTGGCCACATCGGTGGCGTAGGTCGTGGACCGCCCCTCTTCCGGTTCGGTGGTGAATCCGACCTGGTTGTTGAGGATGACATGCAGGGTTCCGCCCGTCTTGTAACCCTCCAGTTCGCTCATGTTCAGCGCTTCCTGCACCACGCCTTCGCCCGCAAAGGCCGCATCGCCATGGATCAACAGGGTCATGAAGCGGCTCTTGCGTTTGTCGGCGGTCCGCTGTTGTTTGGCCCGGCAACGCCCCTGGGCAACCGTATTGACGAACTCCAAGTGGCTGGGGTTGAAGCACAACGAGATGTGGACCTTTCGGCCGGTCGAGGTGGTCCAATCGCTGCTGTAGCCCAGGTGGTATCGCACGTCCCCGGCACCACGGTGCATGTCGGGCCGTGGGTCGTCAAAGGACCAGAAAATGCTCTTGGCCCGCTTCCCCAGAATGTTGGCCAGCACGTTCAGCCGCCCGCGATGGGCCATGGCCATCACGACGCCTTCGACCTTATGCTGCCCGGCCTTCTCCAAGGCCAGATCCAACAAAGGAATGAGGCTTTCCGCCCCCTCCAGGGAAAATGTCTTGGCGCCCACGAACTTGCGCCGAACGAATTCTTCGAAAATGGCGGCGTCGGCCAATCGCGTGTAGATGCGAATCTGCACCTCGCGGGACAACTGCAACCGGTTCTCGGTGCTCTCCATCCGCTTCTGCAACCACTCGCGGATCCCGCGGTTGTCGATATGCATGAACTGCACGCCGATCGTGCGGCAGTAGGTATTGCGGAGCTTGTCGATGATGTCACCGAGCGTCCGGCCGTTGACGTACTCGAGCGTGGGACAGGTGAACGGGCGACGCAGATCTTCCGGGCTGAGTCCATACAGCTCCGGATCGAGCTCGGGACGCGCCTTGCGCGGACGGCCGAGCGGATCCAACTCCGCCATCAGGTGCCCGCGCACCCGGAACTCACGCACCAAATTGTCGACGCGGTGCTGCATTTCCGCCAGCCACAGCGCCTCGTCACGCAGCGCGCGAGCCGATTCGTCGGGCTCGGCCACCGCACCGCGCGGTCGACCGTTGTCGTCGCTCGCCTCCCGCCCGGCCGTTGAGGGGGCGGCTTGAGCCGCTAACGAAAACTCCTCGAAGTACTTGCGCCATCCCGGCGAAACGCTCTCCGGATTCCGCATGAATTGCAGGTAGAGATCGTCGATGTAGTCCAGACTATAGCTGTTCATGGTGGTTCCAGCGGTCCGAGAGGGGTGGCCCCGAACGACGCAATGTACGAGGGGAAATCAGCATGTTAAATGATAAGCCCGATACCAATTTACGAAATGCCGGATACCGTCTTCGATCGACGTTGCCGGCTTGAACCCAATGGCTTTTTCCAAGTCGCTGACGTCGGCATAGGTTTCGACCACATCGCCAGGCTGCAATGGCAAGTAATTCTTTTTGGCGGCTCGCCCAATCGTCTGCTCCAGTACCTCGATGAATCGCGACAATTCTTCGGGGTGGTTGTTACCGATATTGTAGACGCGGTAGGGAGCCGAGCTGCTTCCCGGATCGGGCTGCATCGGATCGAAATTCGGATCGGGTTCCGCCACCACATCGACCAACCGCACCAGGGCCTCCACGATGTCATCCACATACGTGAAGTCGCGGCGCATGCGCCCGTGATTGTACACATCGATGGGCCGTCCCTCGAAGATGGCTTTGGTGAAGATATACAAAGCCATGTCCGGCCGCCCCCAGGGACCGTAGACTGTAAAGAATCGCAAGCCGGTGGTGGGCAATCCGTACAGATGGCTGTAGGTGTGCGCCATCAGCTCGTTGGCCTTCTTGGTCGCCGCGTACAGGCTGACCGGGTGGTCGACGTTGTCATGGACCGAAAAGGGCTGGCGCTTATTGGAACCATAAACGCTGCTGCTGCTGGCATACAACAGGTGTCCCACCCGATGGTGACGGCAGCCTTCCAGGACGTTCATGAACCCGACCAGATTGCTGTCGACATAGGCATGCGGGTGGGTCAACGAGTAGCGCACGCCGGCTTGCGCCGCGAGGTGCACCACTCGCTCGAATTGGTGCTGCGCGAACAGGGCATCCATGCCGTCCCGGTCGGCCAGATCCATTTCCACGAACTCGAAACCGGACTTCCCATCGAGCTGTTTCAACCGATCCCGTTTCAACTGCACGCTGTAGTAGTCGTTGACGTTGTCCAGCCCTACGACTTGTTCCCCGCGGCGCAACAACGCCTGGCAGAGGTGATATCCGATGAAACCGGCCGATCCAGTAACTAAAATCTTGCGCATCTAGTGGCTAGTCCTGTTCGAGAAACGGAAGTGCAATCTGATTTCCTTCGGCGTCGCGGCAATCGATCTCCAGGTGCTCGGGAAACAGGGCTTCGCTGCCCAAGATCTGGACCGTCACATCGTTGTCCTCTTCGATCTGAATCACTTCCCGGCGTTTGCGGTTGTTGAGATAGGCCGCCACCTTGTCGTTGACCCGCACCGTCACGCGGGAAGCCCGGGGCTGCTGGCAGGCCATCATCAGAATGCGAACCACCTCGATAGCCATGCTCTCGGCCGTCTTGACGACGCCCCGCCCTTCGCAGCAGGGGCAATCCTCGTACACGCTGCGTTTCAAACTGGGACGAATCCGCTGGCGCGTCATTTCGATCAAGCCGAAGGGGCTGGTCCGCAGGATCTTGGTGCGCGCCCGGTCCCGCCGCATGGCATCGCGCAGAGCCCGTTCGACCTTGCGGCGATGCGATTCTTTGCGCATATCGATGAAATCATTCACGATGACCCCACCCAGGTCGCGCAACCGCAACTGGCGGGCAATCTCCTTAGCCGCAGCCATGTTGAGTTGAAATGCCGTTTCCTCGGCCGAGTCGTCGGTGCGAAACGATCCGCTGTTGACGTCGATGGCCACCAGAGCTTCGGTGGGATCGATAACGATCGAACCGCCCTCTTTGAGGGGGACCACCCGCCGCTGGATCTGAGCGATCTCCCGCTCTAGGTTGTACTTGTGGAACAACGGTTCCTTGCCTTCATACAACTTCAACCGGTTCACATACCGCGGCATCACCAACTGCAGGAACTCCCGCGCCCGCTCGTACGCCGAACGTTCGTCCACGATGATCGCATCGATGTCCTCAGTGAAGATATCGCGGATCGTACGGATGATCATGTCGCTTTCTTCGTAGATATCGCAGGGCGCGGGTTGGTTCTTCACCCTTTTTACAATGACCTTCCACAAGCGCAGCAAGTAGGCCATGTCTCGGGATAACTCGCGACGATTCCGATCCTGGCCCGCCGTTCGGACGATGAATCCCAATCCCTTGGGGGGATTCAATTCCAGCAGCGTTTGTCGCAGTACGCGACGCTGCTTCTCATCCTCGATCTTGCGGCTCACGCCCACCCGCCCCAGCGCTGGCATGAGCACCAGATATCGGCCGGGGATGCTGATGTACGTCGACAGGGTTGGCCCCTTGGTACCGATTCCCTCTTTGATGACCTGCACCAATACTTCATCCCCCCGTTTGAAAATCTCCTGAATGGGAGGCTTGAATCGCGGGCGCATGCTCCGCATCGGGTTGCGGCCACGGCGTTTATCCCCACCGTTCGCTCCTCCTCCTCCGCCACCGCCGGAGGGCACCGCATTGCGTTCCATGACTTCGGCCGGGTCGTAACCCGCCAGCCGAAAGTACTCGGGTTCGACGTCGCTGATGTGCAGGAATCCATTACGTCCCACGCCAAAGTCGACAAATGCCGCTTGGATGCTCGGTTCGAGATTGACGATTTTTCCCTTGTAGATGTTCCCGGCATAATTGTTCTGGCTGGCGCGCTCCGTATAGAGCTCCTCCAGCACACCGTTTTCCAGAATCGCGATGCGGCATTCCTCCGCTTGCGATACGTTGATTAGCATTTCTTTGCGCATGTGTGTTCCTTAGCATGTATTAGCTTGGATGGTCTTCCCTGCTGGGAGGCGATTGCAGGTGCACTTCCGTCCGCTGCAATACGGCGCCTTGGGCGAGCAATTCGCCCAATCCCAGCGATTCCAAAAATTCAGCCGGCCGGATCGAGCCTTGAGGCAAATGGGGTAAGGTGAACTCCAAATGCCCCTCTCGAATCTCCGCCTGCAGCCCACCCGGCCCAACCGGGCAAGCGATCGTTTTTTCATTGCGTTGAATCTCGAGACTGTCGTTGGCCAAAGCGGACTGCACCTGGCGAGCGACCGCATCGACGGCGTCGGCCGGCAGCCTGACTCGATAGGATGCCCCCGCCACCTTGGCCTTTCCCTGCCCCGGTTCCAACGATTCGATGGCGGTCAACTGCATGCCGTCCGGCAACTGGCCCTCGATGCTGCGGCGGACCGCATCCAGCTCGAACCGGCCTTCGATTTCCAATTCGACCAGCTCGTCCAGGGCCTCGATGCCCAACGCCAGGGCGGACGGAAAACTGATCTTGGGTTTGGGGTGAAACCCCTCCGTGAATGCTAACCGCAGACCGGCGCGCCGCAGCAGGCGTTCCCAGACGCGCGCCAGATCCTTGTGTCCGATCCATCGCAAGTCACCTTGCTTGGTAAAGCGGATGCGGAGTCGCGTGCGAGCGGGGCGCACATCGGGGGTGGAGGGGGAGGTGTTCAAAGCTGGAGGACCTCCTGACCTACGTCATCGGACAGCTTGGAACGCAAGAACGAGTGGACGAGATCGCGCACCTGGTCAGCCCCGGCGCACTGCAGGGCTTGCTGGGCGACCCGCCGACAATCGTCGAACTGAATCTGCCGCACCACCGATTTGACCCGCGGCACAGCGTTCGGAGGTGCCGACAGTGTCGCCACGCCCAATCCAATCAACAGCGCCGCCGTGTCGGGCGATGAACTCATCTCGCCGCACACGCTGATCGGTTTGCCAGCGCCGTCGGCAACTTCGACTGCAGCGCGGATCAACCGCAAGACCGCCGGGTCAAAAGGAGCGTACAAGTCGGCGACCCATTCGTTGCCGCGGTCAACCGCCATCGTGTACTGGATCAGATCATTGGTGCCGATACTTACGAAGTCCACCGATTCGATGAATCGATCCAGCAGGACGATGGCAGCCGGCACCTCCAACATCATGCCGACCTCGACATGTTCGGCAGGTTGCCAGCCCTGGCGGCTCAACTGTTCCGCCTCATCGTCCACTATGCGCCTGGCACACTCCCATTCCGCAACCGTAGCGATCATGGGGAACATGATCTTGACCGGTCCGTCGGCAGCCGCCTGGAGCATTGCACGGATCTGCTTGCGAAACACGTCCGGTTGCCGCAGGGATAGGCGAATGCTGCGCAATCCCAGCACAGGATTGCTTTCGGTAACTGCCGGTATGCTCCCAGCCAGTTTGTCCGCCCCCAGATCCAGCGTTCGCATTACCACGGGGCGTCCCTCCGCCCGGGCCACGACATCCCGGTAGGCCGCCAGTTGTTCGTCCAGGCCAGGTGGATCATCGCGTCCCAGATAAAGGAACTCGGTACGGTACAGCCCGATCCCCTCAGCTCCATGGAGGAACCCCGCCGTGGCCTCGTTGGGGAATTCGATATTGGCCAACATCGTCACGCGGCGGCCGTCCAAGGTCTCCGCCGGTACGTCCCTCAATCGGCCCAACGCTACCGATCGATCGCGGTGGGACATCTGCGCGCGACGGAACTCGGCCAGCACCTCGGGGTCGGGATCGATGATCACCCTGCCGGTGAAACCATCCAGGATGATCAAACTGTCGGAACGGATGCGATGCAGAAACGCGCCGACCGCCACTACCGCGGGCAGATTCATACCCCGCGCCACAATGGCCGTATGTGCCCCCGGTCCGCCGACCTCGGTGCAGAAGCCTAAAATCCGATCGGCATCCAAGCGAGCGGTCTCCCCGGGCGTCAGGTCGTGGCTGAGCAAGATCGCACCGTCGGCATCGCCGCAGATTTGCAGGGGCGTACCACCCAACGCCTCCAACAGGGTTTGTTCCACGTCGCGGATGTCGTTCACTCGCTCGACAAGCATTTCCGAGCCGAGTTGGCGAAACGCCTGGGCAAACCGATTCAGCACCGATGATACCGCGTACTCTGCGCTGACGCATTGTTCGCGGATCAATCGCTCCCACTCAGCCCGAACGACGGGATCGAGCAACAACTGCTGGTGGGCGGAAAAGATGGCACCGACGCGCTGACCGGCAACTTCAGCAGCCCGGGCTTGCCGCGCGTCCAATTGCGCACTGGCCTCCCGAACCGCTTGGTCCAAGCGTTTGCATTCGTTTTCGCAATCGTGGGGGCTGATTTCAGTACGTGTGATCCGGTAGCCTTCGCGATCCAGGATCAATGCTTTACCGATAGCCATCCCCGGCGATACTGCGATGCCTGACAGCTCGAGCATGCGTTTGCACGGTTAGGGGGCTGCCCTTCTGCGGTGGGTTCGGATCGTCGGCGCGCCCGCGGGATGGGATAATCTCGGGAGGTCGGATTGCTCGAACAAACATGAACAGAAGGCAGCACAAGAAAAGGGGTGAACGGGGACATTCGACTCAACTGTGGGCTCGGGAGGAC
>RFIQ01000019.1 GCA_003695565.1 Planctomycetota bacterium
CGTTGTTCACGCGCGGCCCTACGGGCCTGCGGTTAAACGAGGAAGCCAGCCTCTAGATCAACGCAGTGCGAGGCGTAGCTCAACAATGCTCGCCCCTCTGGTCTCACCCTTCGATGACTACGCTCCACCACTCTTCCTCTGCGATCCTCTGTGCTCTCTGCGTTTCAACCCCCGGAGCGCAAAAGCCGATCGCGCGCACCACGGTGACGCTCAGCCCAAACCGAGCACACAGCCTAGTACAAAGCACTGTTTTGGCGAACCTTGGCACATTATCGCCCCATCGATGACACCTCACTAGCGGCGCCAATCTCCCCTCGCACGCCCTCCCTACGGAGGTGGTCCCCAATTCTTGGACCACTGGCTAAGGTAGAGTTTGCGGCTTGTTTTTGGCTTCAAGCGATCAACGCAGGGGGTTCGGGGGGGACAGAGTGCCCCGCTCGGGAAAGTACTGCCTTTAGTCCACTCCACAGTAGCTAATTCAAGCACCCCGAACTCAACGTTGCGGTGAACCAGTACACTCGAGGACTGCGGCGCCCCATTTTTCAGAGAATCTGGAATTCGATCCACAGCCGGCGCGTCTAACAATGCAGCAGGCGTGATTGGACGAATCGGGCAACTCGGATCAGAGGGAGAAGCAACCGTGATGCGTTGCAACAGGGACTGGCGGAGTTGTTACCGCCCGTGGATCGGTGCGTTGCTGCTGGTGTTGTTCGGCGGGGTACCGGCATGGTATGCCCTGTCCGGTCCGGCCGATTCGGCCGAGCAAGTGTACCAACGGGCGATGCAAGACATGCAACAAGGCAACTACCGCGACGCATTTCAACGTCTGCACGACGCGCTCCGCGCCCCCGAGGCAACACCAGCCTTGATCCGCGACTGCCTGCCGCGCATTCGTACGTGTTTGCAACGGCTGCGGCTGGAGAGCCAATTGGACGACGAGCTGGCAACCGCCGTGCAGCGATTTCCGGACGATCCGGGCGTGCTGATGGCAGCCGCAGAAACGCTGCTGCAGGCCTCCCATTACGGTTACGTGTTCGACCAGCAATTCTATCGCGGCAACTCCACCCGCGGTGGCGTGCGCGGGGTGTTCGTGCAAACTGGCGACCAGGATCGACTACAGTGCCTGCAATGGTTGCACAGCGCGTTGAACGTCGTCGAGGCCGACCCGGACAGCCAAGGTCCGGAGGATCTGGGGCGGTTGTACCAGCAATTGGCTCAGGCGTTGTTGTTTCAACGTGACGGACAGCAGGCCTGGCGGCTGCAATCGCTGACCGATTTGACCGAACGTCCAGTCTACGCCGACCTGTCGCTGCAGCAGAGTTTTCCGTCGAGCTGGGCGCCGTGCAACGATGAGGGTGCGCCGGTCCTGCACGCTATCCCGGAGACCTGGGATGCAGCCGTAACCGATGGTGAGCGGCTGCGTTGGACCATCGAGCGCGCGGCGGCGATCCCACGGTGGCGTCCGCAAGCGCTCGCGTACTGGGCCGAATTTGTGAGGTCGCAATTCAGCGTGGAGACCCTGCAGGAATTCTCTTGGCGCCCCTGGATGACCGTATCCGTCGATCCGAACGATCCCGCCGAAGGCGTGTTGACGGTGCACACCCTCAGCGATGAGGAAACGATTGCCCGGTTGGCGTGCGGTGTGCGGCGGTTCACCTTGCCCGACGATTACAACCACATTCATCTGTACCGCCAGGTTGCCGACGCCGCTGCAGCGGGCAGGGAACGTACCGCCCGTGAAAGCCGAGTAGACCGGCAGTCTCTGGCGGATCAGCAAACCCTTGCGGCCGACCTGGCACGTACAGCCCATCGCCAGTTGATTCAGGTGTACTTGAACCGTCGGCAGTATCCACGAGCTGCCGAGGAACTGCAATCGTTTCTGAAGCGGTTCGGCCGACGAGAGAACCCTGCCGAAGTCGAATTGCTGGACGACATTCTGCAACCGCGTGGAATGTTTGACCCGATGTTGCCGGCCGTGGCAGGCAGGCCAGCCGAGTTCAGCCTGTTGTACCGCAATGCACAAGGGGCCGAGTTGACGGCCCGCCCCGTCGACTTGCAGGCGCTGTTCCGCGACTTCAAGGAATATTTCCGCTCATGGGCAACAACGCGCGGTAGAGGTTTCGGAGGAGATCCACGGGAGGGGCCTCCCAATCTGTCCAATCCAGCCAGTCTGTTCGATGCGATGGCGCCGAACAAATACTTGCTGGATTCCGCGCAGCGTTGGCATGTAGACCTGGAGCCACGCGAAAACCATTGGGACCGCCGCGCCACCATCGAACAGACGTTCGATCGGCCCGGACTGTATCTGGTCGATGCACGATTGTCAGCCGGGCCGCGATCGGACGGGCAGATTGCCCGCACCCTGGTGTGGGCTCAGGATATCGTCTTGACGCACACGACCACCACTGCTGGTACTCTGTTGCAGGTATTGGATGCAGCGTCAGGCGATCCCGTCGCAGGCGTGACGATCGAGCTGTTCGGTTGGCCGAGAAACCAAAATCCTCCTGACCGTGGAGCAGTCCTCGACACCGCGCGGCGGACCGATCACAACGGCCAGGTCTTGATTCACCTGGACGACGAAATGCAGTGGGTCGCCGTCGCCTGGTCCCCCCGTGGTGGCGCGGCGTTCCTGGGACTCCAGCTTGGGCGGAGCGATGCATGGGAAGGACCACTGGATCTGAACCAGGTCAAGGCCTACGGCGTCAGCGATCGGCCATTGTATCGACCTGGTGATACCATCCATGCCAAGTTTTGGCTGGCACGGGCCGCCTACGGCGACGAACGGCCGGCTCTGTTGGATCGCGTGCAGACGCGCATCGTTGTTCGCGACGCCCGTGGCGAAGAGATACACGAAGAACTTTGCAAGACCGACGTGCACGGCGGCTGCGAATTGGAATTCTCGCTCCCTGCGTCGGCTCCGTTGGGCCGATACAGCTTTCAAGTTCAAGCCAGAGGACACGTCGTGAATTCCCGCACTGGCGGGTCATCCCGCCAAGCGGCGCGCACCGCCTGGGTAGGCGTACCCACGAATCTGGTAGTGCGTGTCGAGGAGTACCGCAAGCCTGATTTCGAAGTGGCGATCGATGCGCCAACAGCACCGGTCATGCTGGGCGAGACGATTCATGCCCGCATCAATGCTCGTTACTTCTTCGGTTCGCCCGTCGCCGGTGCTCGGGCGCATGTCCGTGTCGAGCGTACCGCCTCCGACAGAAACTGGTATCCGCCGCATCCCTTCGATTGGTTGTACGGTCCGGGATATTGGTGGCTGTCCCACGATTTCGATTGGTATCCGGGTTGGGAAACATGGCGCGGTTGCCAGATGCCGCGCGATGACTGGATCCCCGGCCCACCCCCACCGCCGCCTGAATTGGTGTCCGATTTTGTGGTGCATCTCGACGCAATGGGCGAGACCACCATCGACATCGATACGGCCGACGCCAAGCGTTTGTTCGGCAGCGACAGGAACCAGGAGTACCGCATCACCGTGGAAGTCCAGGACGCATCGCGGAGAACGATCACCGCCACGGGAACCGTGATTGCGGCAGCCAAGCCCTTCGAAGTCTACGCCTGGACCGATCGTGGTTTCTATCGTCAGGGGGACCAAGGAACGATCCACGCCATGGTCCGCCGAGCCGATGGCCAAGCGGTGTCCGCCAGCGGCCGATTGGACATTCTCCGCATCACCTACGATGCCTCGGGAATGCCGTCCGAACGGTCCGTCTACCAGGCTGAGGTAGCCACCGATCGCGACGGAGCGCTGGTTCACCGCGTCCAATTCCCGACCGCCGGCCAGTTTCGGGCTCGGTTTCGTATGCGCGATGCGGCGGGACACGAAGTCGAAGGCGGGCACATCTTCCTGGTGCGGGGGGACGCGACCCAGCCGCGCGACATGCGTTTCAACGCACTGGAAATCACACCAGATCGGGCGGAGTATGCACCGGGCGATACCGTAGAATTGCTGGTCGCCAGTGAACACTCCGGTGCGACGGTAATGCTGTTCGTGCGCCCCAGCGAGGGCCGCTACCCGCCGCCACAGATCCTGCATCTGACGGGAAAAACCCAGGTCGTGCCTATCCGGGTCGCGGCACAAGATCAGCCAAACTTCTTCGTCGAAGCCTTCACCGTCCACGCGGGCCGATTCTACCACCAAGTGCGCCAGATCGCGGTGCCGCCCGTGGATCGCCAGTTGCATGTATCCCTGTCCACCGACCAGGCGGCGTATCGTCCCGGTCAGCCAGCATCGATCGCGGTGCATGTCACCGATGCGTCTGGGCGGCCAGTGACCGGTTCATTAGCGTTGGCCGTGTACGATCGGGCCTTGGACGCGCTGGCGGCCGACGTGCGGCCGGTCGATATCCGAGAATACTTCTGGAAATGGGTCCGCCATCACCATCCAGCCATCCATCACACGGCCGATCAATGGACCGGTCCAGTTTACATCGACAATCATCCGCATTGGCGTCCTTTGGGTATCTTCGGCACATCGCTGGCCGATGACATGGACTTGCTCGAAGGCAAACCGCCGGGAGGATACCGCGCCGACCAGGGACAGGCACGAACCGACCGCGTCGGATTGGGTATGGGTGGCATGGGCGGATTCGGTGGCCGGGACGTGCCCATGGCCGCCATGGCTATGGCCGAGGCCGAGGGGGCCCCCGTGGCTCGACGCGGAGCGGTCGACCGGGCGGCCGGGGATGACGGCGAACCGACCGTCCGGCGCAATTTTGCGGACACCGCACTTTGGGCCGGACGCTTGACCACCAATGCATCGGGCCGAGCCACCGTCACCTTCCACATGCCCGACACCTTGACCGGATGGAGCGTCCGCGGTTGGGCCGTCGCCGATGCAACCCGAGTCGGCTCCGCCAAGATCGAAACCGTAACACGCAAAGATTTGATGGTGCGATTGGTGTTGCCTCGGTTTTTGGTCGAGGGCGATGAAGCAGTCCTCTCGGCGCTCGTGCACAACGAGACGCAGGCAGCCATGCAGGTGAACGTGCGGCTGGAGATCGACGGCGAACCCAGCCTCCGCATCCTGGACCCCGCCAGCCCGCAGCGACAGGTCCATGTTCCCGCCGGGGGAATGCAGCGAGTCGACTGGAGGTGCCGCGCCACATCCACAGGAGAAGTGCGATTGCGTGCAATTGCGGAAGGGCCACGCGTCGCCGATGCGATGGAGTTGCCCCTGCCGATTCGGACCCATGGAAGCATGCGGACCGAGAGCTGGGCGGGAACGCTGCGAGATGGTCAACAGGATCACTCGATCGACCTGGTTGTACCCCAGCAGCGTCAGGTGGATCAGTCCAGCCTGGTCGTCCGTGTCAGTCCTTCGTTGGCCATGGCGATTACCGATGCGCTGCCCTACCTGGCTGCCTATCCGCACGGTTGCACGGAACAGACTTTGAACCGGTTCTTGCCGACGGTGATCGTGCACCGCGCCCTGTCCGACTTGGGCATCGATTTGCAATCCGTAGCGCGTCACCGTAGCAACTTGAATGCGCAGGAAGTTGGGGATGCAGCACGCCGTCGGGCACAGTGGCAACGCTGGGATGCGAACCCCGTATTCGATGCGGACCAGGTCCAGCGGATGGTCATCACCGGAGTGGACGCATTGACGCGGGCCCAGAACGACGATGGGGGTTGGGGATGGTTTCCAGGGCGAGGTTCTCCCTCGTCGGCCCATTCCACGGCTCTGGTCGTTCGTGGGCTACTGGTCGCGCAGCAGAGGGGTGTGGCCATCGTCCCGGATGTCCTCGACCGGGGGATCCAGTGGTTGGCGAGTTTCCAAGCGGAAAACCTAACCAGGCTCAAGAACGCGGATTCTCAGACGATCCCTTACAAAACGCATCCCGATCCGATCGACGCCCTGGTATTCCATGTGCTTGTCGAAGCAGGGACCACCGACACCGAGATGCAGCAGATCCTGTTCGACCAGCGGGACGCCATCGGCGTGTACGGCAAATGCCTGTTGGCCTGGTCGGCGCACAAGCTGGGAAACGTACCGCAGAGAGACATGTTGCGGCGCAACATCGAACAGTTCCTGGAGGTGGACCCGCAGAACGAGACGGCTTACCTCCGAATCGGAGATGGCCAATGGTGGTACTGGTACAACAGCGATATCGAAGCAATGGCCCTGTACCTGAAACTGCTGGCGGCGGTCGATCCCCGCGGAACCACTGCGCCGCGGTTGGTCAAGTACTTGCTCAACAATCGCAAACATGCGACGCACTGGAACAGCACGCGGGACACGGCGCTGGTGGTCGAAGCAATGGTGGAGTACCTGCAACGAAGCGGCGAAGCTGCGAAGCCGATGACTGTCGAAGTCCTGTGGGATGGCCAGCGTTTGCAGACGCTGAACTTCACACCGGATGGTTTGTTTCTGGTTGACAACACGGTGCAATTGCAGGGGGCGGCGCTCACGTCTGGCAACCACCGGCTCCAGATTCGCCGCAGTGGTCCCGGCAATGTGTACTGGAACGTGTATGCTTCCCACTTCAGCTTGCAAGACGAAATCGAACCGGCGGGATTGGAAGTCACCGTCGAACGGCGTTTCTATCGCTTGATTCCCACCGATCGATCCAGCGAAATCGTGGCGGACCGCGGCCAGGTGTACTCCGCGCGGTCGGTAGAGTTTCAGCGGGTGCCGATCGATGACCTGGCCGAGGTCCCCAGCGGGGAACTTGTCGAGGTCGAGCTGCTGGTTGGCAGCCGTAACGACTACGAGTACCTGATGCTGGAAGACCCACGGCCCGCTGGTTTCGAAGCGGCGGAGACGTCCAGCGGTTACCTGTGGGCCAATGGCCTGCCGGCCTATCGCGAGCTGCGCGACCAGGCGACCATGTTGTACATCGAGCGGCTGCCCCATGGCAAGCATGCTGTACACTTCCGCCTGCGTGCCGAATCGCCCGGCCAGTTCACGGCTCTGCCCACTCGAATCGAAGGCATGTACGCACCGGAGTTACGGGGCAACTCCGCCGACTTTGACGTCCGCATTGTTGAGCCCTCCGCGGATGAGCCGAGCGCACGTTGAGCCGAAAACCGAGGGGATGTTGGTTCGATCGTCCCAACGGGGACTTCCGCTGCGTTCCTGTTTGGCAAGCCGCGATGCGGCCGGGGTGGAGTTACTTGCCTTCCATGGCCCATTGCTTCATGAGCGCAATGTTCTGCTGGACTTCCTGCAACCGGTCCGGATTGCGGCGTTGCAGCGCATCGAGATAGACCCGCATGTCGCTGTCGTAGACGACCCACGGTTCGGGCTGGCGACCACGGTCGCCGCTCGATGCTTCCCATTGGGTCAACAGCTTGCGCATGCTCTCCAGCGTTTTTGCATGTTCTGGCGATTGCGCCAGGTTATGGATCTCATGCGGGTCTTCTGCCAAATCGTACAGTTCCTCTGGCGGTCGCTGGGGCGCCAGCAACTGGGCTTGGACCGCATCCAACTGGTTGTTCCGGCCGGCTTCCCGCAATGCCTGCAGGATGGCTTTGTGATCCTTGTAGGCGTTGGGCTGCAACAGCGGGCGGTGCGGCAAATAGTTTCGGATGTACTTGTACCGCTGCGTCCGCACGCAGCGGATATGATCCACCGTTTCATCGCAGCGGTCGCGGGCGGCGAAGACCGCTTCGCGCGGGCGATAATCCTCCGCCAGAATGTCGCGGGCCTGCATCCAGTCGGGGACCGGGATGCCGGCGGCTGCCAGGGACAAAGCGGCGATGTCGATGTGCTCCACCAGGTCTTCCCGCACCGTCCCGGGCGCGATCCCTGGGCCGGCTACTACCAGCGGGACGTGTATCCCCTCGTCGTACAAGAACTGCTTGCCCCGCGCATGGCTGATTCCATGATCGGTCATGAACACGACCAGGGTATTGTCCAGCTCGCCATCTTGCTCCAAACGGGCGATGACTTGACCGAAGACGTGGTCGGTGATCCGCACCGAATCGAGGTATGCGGCCCAATCACGAACGATGACCGGATGGGGCGGGTAGTAGGGTGGCAGCCGAACCAACGCGTCAGGAGTACGAGCGCCAAACAACGATTCGGCTTGCCTGGCGATTTTCTCGTATTGATCCAGCGATGCCCCGCGCAACTTGCCGCCGGGGACATGAATCTGCGCGAAAAACGGTTGCCCCGGTTGGCGATACCCCCAATCCGCACCGTCGTACATGCTCGGGTCCCACTCGAAATTGTAATCGGTCTTTCCCAACCGGTCTTCGCGGACCGGCCAACCGCTGCAGGTGGTGTAGTACCCGGCGTCTTGAAACAGTTCGGGGATGGGCCGCACCCCAGCGGGCAGACGCAGTTTGACCTCGCCCCGGCCGCTGCGGTGATGGTGGGCACCGATGCTGGTCTGGTACATGCCGGTAATGAATGCGGAGCGGCACGTCGAGCATACGGGTGCAGTGACGAAGGCGCGAGTGAATTTCATGCCCCGCTGCGCCAATGCGTCCACCGCGGGTGTAGCGATAGCCGTTTCCCCGTAGCAACCAAAATTGGCAGACATGTCGTCGACGATGAACCACAAAATGTTGGGGCGCTCCGCCGATGCGACGCGCCCCGTCACCGAGCAGACCAGCAGAAAAAACAGCGTCAGGCAGGCAAACGCGGACTGCAGGGGCATGGGATCGTTCTCCTGGAAAATAAATTGTTTTCTACGTTCTTATCTACGTTCCTGGTGGGCACCCGACATTCGACAGCGGGGTGCGGCGCCCAGCTCAGCATCCATCGCCCCGGGGAAAGGTCCGCAGCGCGGCGCTGCGAGGGCATTGCTTCCCGCGCAACGCCGATCGTCCTACCGCGCTTCGACGGGCCCCGCGAAGGGTGGCAAATCGTAGGTACCGCCGTCGCCTTGGACGCGAGGGTCGCCCGTATCACGCAACAGGGACAGCAAACGTGCAGACAATTCGGCCTTGACCTGCGCGTACCGGGGATCCTCTGCAAGGTTGTGCAAGCTGTCGGGATCCGCCTGGACATCGTACAACTCCTCTGCCGGACGCAATCCCATCGTCAATTCCACCAAACTCCGCACCTCGGGTTGGTCTAGATGAGTCAGCATCCAGGCCTTCGTCGGGCTGGCATCCAGATCGGCAAACGCCGCCCCGGTGTCCTCTCGCAGTTTTTCAAAGGGAGGCATGGGACCGTCGGGCAATCCAAAACCGGGGGCTTCCCCCATCGGAAAGCGCTGCGGTTTGAAATTCCGGATGTACAGGTATCGCGCCGTGCGGATGGCGCGCTGGGGGTAGGGCAACTGGCCGCTCCGCGCCTTGGCCACATGTCGTTCCCGTCCCACCACGACAAAGTCTCGCTGGGGATCGACCTGGCCGGAGCGGCCCGATTCCAGCACTGGCACCAGGCTGCGACCGGTCATCACATCGTGCGGTTGCAAGTCTGCCGCCTGCAGAATCGTAGGGGCCAGGTCGGGAAGGCATACGAAATCATCGACGACACTGCCCGGTCGCCCCACTCCTGGCCAGCGGATCGCCAGGGGCACGCGCGTCCCCAAGTCGTACAAATTGCATTTCCCGCGCGGGATGCCGGGAATTCCATGGTCGCCACTGACAATCACCATCGTGTTGTCGGCCAGGCCGCGGCGATCGAGTTCTTCCAAGAGGATCCCCAAAGCGGCATCGAACGCTTGGACTTCACCCAGATAGTCGCAAAAATCCTCCCGTATGATTTCCACGTCGGGGAGGAATTTCGGCAGTTTCCCGCGCAAGGCGTCTGGATCCAGCCCCCAATGGGAGCGACCGGATCCCTGCACCCATTTGCGGTGGCAATTGGTGGGACCGAACCAATAGCAAAACGGTTGCTGGGAATCTCCCTGGTCCAGGAACTGGCTGAAATTCTGACGGACCTCGTTCAGCAGCTCAGCCCGTGCTTGCTCCTTATCTTTAGCCGCTTCGACGAACTGGGAAAATCGGTTGAACCGGCGGCCAGCCTCCTCAAACGCTGTCCGCTGGCCGCCGTACGGTGCGTCGACCGGCGTCCCCGGGCTCCAGACCTTGTAGGTCTGACCGATGCGATACCCGGCTTTCTCCAACAACAGGGGATAGCTGGGAATGGATTCATCCCACCTAGCGCCCTGAAGAATCGCCCCCAACCCCGTTCTCCAGAAGTACTGTCCAGAGAGGAAGGAACTGCGGCAGGGCGTGCAGGAGGGGGCGTTTACGTACGCTTGCGTAAACAGCACACCTTCGCTGGCCAGGCGATCGAAATTGGGCGTGCGCACGATGTCCGACACGCCGCCCGGTTCCAGTCGTCCATAGGCGCTGGCGTACCGTCCCCAATCGTCCGCAAAAGCGACCAGGATATTGGGGCGTTGGTCCGCCGCAGCCGATCTGGTTGCCCCCAGCCAGCTCAGCGCCAGGGTCGCCAACGCGCCCGTCAGTCCCAGCAACCACCTGCATCGTGAATCGCGCATCTCACATCTCCGAAAAACAGCGTGCTGGGAACGTGGTCGCGGACGGTCTCAAGGCTGCGCGGAATCCGCCCAGCGGCTCTTTCCGCTTCCCTCCACGACCTGGCCAATCGGCACACATTGTAACCCCAATTCGCTAGCGATGTCGGAAATGGTGTTGGCGTAGAAGGGACGCACGATCAATGCCATCCCGATTCCCATGTTGAACACATGGAACATCTCCTCTCGATCGATGTCCGCCAGGCGCTGCAACCACTGGAAGGCGGCGGGAATTTCCCAAGCCTGTCGATCGACCACCAGATCGACACCGGGTGGCAGAATGCGTTGAGTGTTTTCCAGCAATCCGCCCCCGGTGATGTGCGCTATCCCGTGCACCACCGACTTTACCTTATAGTGCGACAAGATCTGGCGAACCAGATTCACATATATTTGCGTCGGAGTCAACAACAACTCGCCCACCGTCGTACCCAACTGTTCGATCGGGTCGTCGATCGATAGTCCGGCATGTTCAAAAACCGCCTTGCGAATCAAGCTGTATCCATTCGAGTGGAACCCGGACGACTGGACTCCTAACAGCACATCGCCGGGAACGATCTGGCGGCCAGTGATCAAGTGTTTGCGGTCGACGACGCCGACGCAAAATCCAGCCAGGTCGTAATCCTCTCCCTGGTACAGGTCGGGCATGATCGCCGTCTCACCGCCCAGCAGCGCGCAATCGGCCTGCACGCATCCATCGCTGATCCCGTGCACGATTTGCTCCAGCAACTGCGGATCATCGCGGCTCATGGCCACATAGTCCAGGAAGAAGAGCGGTTCGGCACCACAACACAGAATATCATTGACGCACATGGCCACCAGGTCGATTCCGACCGTGTCGTGGCGACCAGCCATTTGGGCGACTTTCAGCTTGGTCCCCACGCCGTCGGTACCCGATACCAGTACCGGTTGTCGATACTTGCGAGCGAACAATGGGTTGTCGAAATCGAGCTGGAACAGGCCGGCGAAACCACCGTCCTGGCGCATCACACGGGGGCTGAAGGTCCGATGCATCCAGCGAGGCAGGCGCTGCATCGCCTGCTCGTACACTTCCAGATCGACACCACTGTCCTTATAGGTTAGACGGCTCATACCCACTCGAATTCTGGTAAAACGGAAACGGGCCAGCGGCTATTGGGCCGGCCGGGACGGACACCCGCGGAGTGCGGCCCCATTATGTCGGGTTCCCAGGCTGACGCTACTCCACCACCCCGTACCTTCGGAGAATCATTGGCGGGACACCGATGGCCGCGTATCCTATCTCAGCCACGGAGCCCCCCGGCAGCCTCCGAAACGACGGCAACTCCCTTGAACGCACCAATGATTCGCAGCGCGTACGTCCATGTCCCGTTTTGCCAGCACCGATGCGGGTACTGCAATTTTACCCTGCTGGCGGGGCGACTCGACCTGGCCAACGCATTCCTGGACGCCTTGGAGCGCGAGTTGCGCCAGCGGCTTTCCGCACCCTGGCCCGTCGAAACCCTGTTCATCGGCGGAGGAACCCCCACCTACCTGCCACTACCACAACTGCGACGATTGCTCGACTTGCTGTCCCATTGGTTGCCCGTCTGCTCAGGGGGCGAGTTCACCGTCGAAGCCAATCCCAGCGATTGCACCAGGGACGTCTTGCAATTGCTCCGCCACGCTGGCGTCAACCGCTTGAGTGTCGGAGGCCAGTCGTTTTCGGCCCACAAGCTGCGAATGCTGGAACGAACGCATGCGCCGGAAGAGCTTGCACACGCGCTGGAATTGGCTCGGACGTTCTTTGCAAATGTCTCGCTCGACTTGATCTTTGCCGCTCCCGGAGAATCTACGGAGGACTGGCGCGCCGACCTGGAGGCCGCCATCGGTTGCGGCGTACAACACCTGTCCACGTATGGATTGACCATCGAACGCGGAGCAGCCTTCTATGGGCGGATGCTCCGTGGTGACCTGGCGGAGGTCGCCGACGAAACCCAGTTGGAAATGTACCAAACCGCCATCGAGACGATGACCGACCCTGGCTGGGAACACTACGAAATCTCCAGCTTCGCCCAGCCCGGGTACGTCTGCCGCCACAATCACGTCTATTGGTCCGGCGACTTTTGGTGGGGGTTTGGCCCAGGCGCGGCTGGTTTCCTCCCCTCCACCGAACCTCGATCCACATGCGTGGGATACCGTCAGGTCAACCATCGCAGCACACTGATGTACCTTCGAAAATGCTTGGGCGATCAGGACCCGATGGACGAGCGCGAGGCGATCCATTTAGAACAATGGTTGCGCGAGAGACTCGTCTTTGGACTGCGACGGATTTCCGGCGTCGACCTGGCCCAACTGCAACCCCACTGGACGGAGCCCGTCGAAGCATTGTTTGAACCGCATCTGTCGCGGTTTGTGGCCCAGGGCTGGCTGAGCCGGCAGGGATCGCGAGTGCAGTTGACGCCCGCCGGCCTGGTCATCAGCGACTCGCTGTGGCCCGACTTGCTGGCACCCTCCCGCGCTGCTTCGCGCGATTGAGACCAGCGAACGTCGCTCCGTGCAACCGGCGACGCATCGGTCGGGTAATCGCTATGGTTAGTTGCCGTTCCTACTTGGAATCGGATTCCGCGATTTCTCGGCTGTCCAATTCTCCGCCATCCAACGATTCTTGCAGCCGACGTATTTCTTCAAGGATCCGCACGAACCGCCGCC
>RFIQ01000218.1 GCA_003695565.1 Planctomycetota bacterium
ACGGCGGGCAACCTGCGCGTCGATTACGTGCTGCCCAGTCGCGATTGCCAGGTCGTGCAGAGCGGAGTTGTTTGGCCCGATATACGCAATCTTCCTGCCGCACAGCGCGATCTAGTGCGACGAGCTCTGGCAGCCTCGGATCACCATTTGGTTTGGGTGGATGTGCGGTTGCCCGACCGGCATGGTGAAAAGCAACCGTGAAGACTGTCCGCCGCCCTGTTGCGGTGGGAGCGTCCGGTCCGCCCATCCCTCGCGGCCCGATCCCACTCCGGTTTTCCAATTCCAACTCGATCGAAAACAATGATGTCCAACAGATCCTCGGTATCCAATCAACGTCCCCGTTTCATCCTCATCGGTGGCTTCCTGGGAGCCGGTAAATCGACAACCGTTGCGCGGCTGGCTCGCCACTACACCGACCAGGGAAAACGCGTCGGTATCGTCACCAATGACCAGGCTCCGGACCTGGTCGATACCCATGTACTAAGGCAACAAGGATTCGACGTCGGTGAGGTGGCCGGCGCCTGTTTTTGTTGCAGTTTCAACGAGTTGACCGACGTGATCGCTGCGATGGGGCGTGATGTGATGCCCGATGTAATCCTGGCCGAGCCGGTGGGCAGTTGCACTGACCTGGTGGCCACTGTCATACGGCCTTTGGCAGCCGAGTACGGCATGCCGTTGGACATCGCTCCCTACGGAGTTCTGCTCAAGCCCGCACACGGTCAAAAGATCTTGGGCAACCGGCCCCGCCGCGGCTTTTCTCCCAAGGCCGAGTACATTTTTGAAAAACAAATAGAGGAATCGGATTTTGTCGTTATCAACCGCATCGATCAACTTTCCAGTCAGGATGTGGAGGAGCTCGAGCAAGCCCTGCATGACCGATTTCCGGACCGTCCGGTGCTGCGGATGTCAGCCAGGACGGGAGAAGGATTTGCAGCTTATATCCAGTACTTGGAACAATCCGGACAGTTCGCCCGCAATGTCATCGATGTCGATTATGACGTGTATGCAGAAGGTGAAGCCGAGCTGGGGTGGTTGAATGCACAGATGACGGTCCGTGCAGCGCAAGCATTGGATTTGGATGGACTGATCCTGGAACTGGTGCAGGAGTTGCAAACGCACATCGGGCAAACAGAGGCTGAGATCGCGCATCTCAAAGCGATCGGCATGTCCGACGGTAATTATGCAGTGGCTAACGCCATCAGCAGCGCGACGGCATCCGAGCTGTCATTGCCCAGTCGAGCCGGCACGACGGCCGCCGACGTGGTCGTCAACGCGCGCGTAGCGATCGACCCGGCAGAGCTGGAGCGAGTGGTGCGCGCGTGCATCGATCGAGTGGCGTCGCGTGGTGGATTCGAAGCAACGATTGGCACTCTGCAGAGCTTTCGCCCCGGCCGTCCCGTCCCAACACACCGCCTGCCGTGACCCGCATCGAGCACGAGATGGCCGTTGCGGTGGGCGATGCCTCCTGGAATCAGTCCGATGCGCCAACCTTTCTGGACGGATGAGATGCCATCCAGACTAGGATCGAGGGGTTCCTTCGAGCGGAATTGGGGAACCATCTCGGGCGGCCGATTGGTAGCATGCGTCGAGTACGCGCTGCGTTTTCAAAGTCCACTCCGGCCAACTCGGATCCAGGTTTCCATCGAGTACGATTTTGGCGAAGTTGCGGAACAATCGCACTTCCTGCGCGGTGTCGTGCCCCGCGTCGTATTCCCGCACCGCATGCCGCGTCAAATGATGCTCCATGTGAAACTCGCAATTGTTGACGCTGAAAACGTCTTGTCCCACCTCCGCGTCTACTTCCGCATCGTGGAATGGCAGGACGAAATCGTGTACCCGCAAGTAACCGCGATCGCCACTCACATGGAACCATTGCTGATTTTCGGTTACGAACGAATTGTAAAAGGTCGCCGAAACGCCGTCGGGAAACAACAGCTCGGCGCTGAATTCGCCCGGCACAGGCTCCGGGCTGCTGTCCCCCTGCAAATGGGACAGGGTGCGTGCCCGCACTTCGACGGGCATTTGTCCTTGCATGATCCACAGGAAAATTCGCGTGCAATACCATCCCAAATCTCCCAGGCATCCGTAGGGCTCCAATTCGCTATGCGTGCGGATGTTCCGTCGACGGAATTCCTCGTCGCCGGCGAAGGAGAACTGGCAAGCCATTCTGCGGAGTTTCCCAATCCGCTGCGGATCGTCCAGAAGGGTGCGAACCAGGGGCAACCGCTGGCTGTGCATGAACATCACGCCATCCATGTACTGCACGCCGTTGTCGCGGCAGGCGTCGAGCATTTCTGCTACCTGCGTGGCATTCAACGCGGCTGGTTTCTCCCCGATGACATGCTTTCCTGCCTCCGCGGCGCGAATGACCCACTGGTGGCGCAGCGCGGTGGGAAGCGGAATGTAGACCGCGTCGACGTCATCGCGCTGGAGCAGTTCTTCGTAAGAACCGACCGCGGTGGGAACCGAGCCGGGAGGAACCTGAGCGGAGCATTCGTCGATGAAACGCTGGGCGGCGTCCATGTTCCGACTGGCCACCGCCGTCACTTCGCAATTACCGGATAAACGGATAGCTTTCCAGTTCTTCCGCGCAATACCTGCGGTACCGAGAATACCCCATCGGCACACCCGTGTGTTCATTCTGTGTCCTTCCTTCAGTGGGAGCAGTACAAGCAAGATAACGCTGAAGCGGTGCGGTGCGCACCGCATTGCAATCAAGAGGGGAGCCATCAACCGGCTAGGCTTCTGGGGGAGATCTTTCGACGAGGACCAGGCAAATGTCGTCGCCTTGGGGAGCGCGGCCGCAGAACATGGAATGCTGTTGCATGATCCGCGCCCCCAGTTCTGGCAGCGGGCCAATGGACTTTTTCAGGACCTCCTTCAATCGTGGGATACCGAACATCTCGCCCGCCGGATTGACGGCTTCATTGATGCCATCGGTATACAACACGATGCGATCTCCCACCTCCAACTGCAACGACACGCTTTCATACGGATAATCGCGCATGATACCTAACGGAATCCCCGATTCCTGCTCTCCGGGTTCGGTGATCCGCCCATCTTGATGCACCCAAATTGGCAGCATGTGCGCTGCATTGACCAGTTCACAGGCACCGGTTTCCGGATCGATCACCAGGCAAACGAGGGTTACGAACTTCTCCACGCTCAGCTCGGCCAGGCGTTGGTTCAACAACGTAATGGCTTCAGCCGCCTTGGGATGGCTGGCCAGCAAGAATCGGGCCTCTGCCGATAGTTTGGCCATCAGCATGGCTGCGGCGACTCCGTGCCCCGCCACATCGGCAACCACCACAGCGATTTTGCCATTGGACAAGGGAATATAATCGAAGTAATCCCCACCGATGTGTTCCGCGGGGCGGTAGTAATTGAAGAACCTCCATCCGGGCACTTCAGGACTCTTGTGCGGCAAGAATGCCTCCTGCACGCTTCGCGCCAGCTTCAAGTCCTGTTCGACACGCTGTTGCGCCACAATGCGTTCGTGCAATCGGGCGTTCTCGATAGCGATACCGGCTTGTGTAGCGATACCCGCCAGGACTTCCAGGTCATCCGGAGTGAATTTACGCTTGGCATCTTTGGTGTCCATTTGCAAGACGCCAAGCGCTTCACCGGAACTGCTCAGCAGCGGTGCTACGATGATCGAACGAATCCCAAAATCGGCGATACTCATGGCCGAGTCGAAGCGAGAGTCGGTCGCAGCATCCAGCGAAATGATGGCATGTTTTGAGTCCATCACTTCGCGAATGATCGTACGGCTGACCTGAAACTCTTCATCGGGAATTCCCTTGCGAGTCTTGATCCACTTGGGGACCAGCTGGTCACCCTCTTGCAATACGATGAATGCCCGATCCGCCTGCAGAAAGATTGTGAACAGGGTGTCCAGCAATTTGGGAAGCACCTTGTCCAACTCGATCGTACCACCCAGGTTCCGAGCGATGCTCAGCACCGCCTCCAAACGTGTTTCGGCTGAAGTGGTCAACGCGGTTCCGCTGCTGGACGCTCGCAGATCCAGTTTCCGTTCGACCGAGCGGCTCGATTCCTGGGCTCCGCCATCATCGACCATGATTACGCCGAAGGATGAGCCGGGAGCCAGATGGGTCGTAAACCTCTCGATGGGCCCGCTGTCGGTTTCGGAGTGAAACAGGTACTCGAAATCGCAGATCGTTATCATGTCACCATCGCGCAGGATGGTGGCTTCCTTCAGTTTCTGTCCGTTGAGGAAGGTGCCATTGCGGCTGTTTAGATCTTCGAGCACGAATTGGTCTTCCCCGACTGCACGGATCCGCGCATGCTGCCTGCTAACTGGGCCGGCATCGAGCACGATGTCGCACTGAGGGTGCCGCCCCATGACCGTCACTGGACGCGTCAATTCGATGCGCTTCCCAAACTGGGATCCGGAGCTAGGGGTCAGGTAAGCCATTGGTCGTCGATCAAGGTTGAGTGCCGGCCCAGGTTGAATACCGGCCCGAGGAAAAGATAGATCTGCATTGTACCGCAGTGGTCAGGCGGTGAAACGCAGGTTACCAGATGTAGGACATACCGGGACTGGACAAGCCGTGGACCGCCGACCGATGCAATCCCGCGAAGGCGTGCCAGCCCTACTCATGGAGCGCGGCGTCGACGAGCATAGCAAACGCCTCAGCAGGGGTTTTATCGAACGGTTCATTGGGGATCCCGTTTCGCTTGAGCACCTGTTCGGCACGCTCCATGTATTGGCGGATCTGTTCGGCCGTAAGGCCTTGTACAGTCTCCAGGCTCTGGCCATCCTTTCGCACTTTGGCGCAGGGTTGCAAAACGTACTCCAGGTCGTTCCGGCCCAACTTGCGCTCGGCAGCC
>RFIQ01000219.1 GCA_003695565.1 Planctomycetota bacterium
GATGAAGGGTTCCCACTCGGTCGACCACCGTGCCGACATCTATTCGCTGGGCGTGGTCGTCTACGAGATGCTCACCGGCGAACTGCCCATCGGCCGCTTCGAGCCGCCCTCGCGCAAAGTCCATGTCGACGTGAGGCTGGATGAAGTCGTGCTTCGAGCGCTGGAAAGCGAACCGCAGCGCCGCTACCAGAAGGCCAGTGACGTGAAGACGGACGTGGAGCGTGTGAGTTCGCAATGGTCGCGGCCGTCACAGGTGCCGTCTCCGCTTGACGGCATTCGACCGGATCTGGAACAAGCCATCGTTGCGTTGCTGCCGGAAAAGTGGACCGACGCCATCAAACTCTGCCGGCAGCGGACGGGAAAGGGGATCGACGAATCCGCGATGATCGTTGAGGCAATCGCTAAGAAGCACGGTATCGAGTTGCCTCGCTGGCCAGTCCGACGCCGCTTGGCAGTTGCGGGGCTCATGACCGTGATGTTTGCGGTCATGGGTGCGTTGTATTTCGTGTTTTTCCACTACGTTC
This sequence comes from Planctomycetota bacterium, assembly GCA_003695565.1. GTDB lineage: Bacteria > Planctomycetota > Planctomycetia > Pirellulales > Pirellulaceae > Aureliella. The sequence continues at coordinate 525 of RFIQ01000219.1, forward strand.
ACCTGAGTTCGGTGGTCAAAGGATTGCTGTACTACGTCTTTATGGCCCTGGTGACGGCGTACTTCGCAATCTTGGCTTGGCGGTTCCGCAAGTACCGATCGACGACGCGCTATCAAGGCTTAGTGCTGGTGGCGGGTGTGTTTTGTTTTGCGTTTCTGGTTGCGCCGTTGCTCGAGGTACTGGCCGAGCCGGAACCGATACTCAATTACCTATACCAGGTTTCCGGGGCGAAACCCGGCGAACACGACGTCGCGCTGTTCCATGCGTTTTGCGCCGCCATCATTTTCGGCATGCTGGGGTGGCTGATCTGGTTTTGGCGGAAGCTGCGTATCTCGAAGATCGAGTTCTCGCAAATCGATTTGCCCTCTGGCCAACCATCCGTTGGTCGTGCCGAGCACGCGAATCGCGCTGTCGAAGCGCACGCCGCGGAGCGGATCGCTCAGGCGCCGGCCGACGCGTTAACCGTCGTTGCCGCGGTGGCACTGTTCTTCGCGATCAAGATGGGGTTGGAGGTCGGGCATTCATCGGGTCCACCGCTCGTGCTGCCCGTCGCTTACGTGATCTATGTGGCGGTCATGGGCACAGCGGGTGTCCTGCTTCGGCGGCACCGCGCGCGGTTGTTTGTGTTGTTGAGCGTTCTCTTGGTCGGAGTACTACCACCAACAACGCTGGCGATCGGCTTTGCCGTGGAAATCCTGATGCGCCTTGACTACATGCCCGACTGGTCCGGGGCATTTTTGGGCATCACCACGTTGGGCTTGCCGTTTGCCGCCTGGGCCACCGCCGTGCTCTTCCGCCAGGACGTTCGAGAGGCATTCGACCAAAAGATGATCGAATCCCGCAACCGGAAGGCGAACGATGTCAGCACAGACGTGTAGATGATTATCCCGTTTCGGACGACGCCGCACTGCAGTTCGTGCCAGGTGCGTCGGCGTTCCAATACTGATCGCCCTTCTGCTTTGGCCCGGTTGATTCACGACGCAAGACTGCCGCCGGCTTAACTATCTCTCGGCCTTGTTTAACTGTCAGCCGGAGGCGTACGCGCGTAGCACCGCGACGCCTTGATCCCTCGTACGCCTACGGCTAACGGTTAAACATTCCTTGGTTGCGGCCAACGGCCGCGTCGGTTAAGCGTTCGATGTTCGAGCCTTCTGTTTTCACCGCGATCCATTCATGAATAATCCGGGTTGGATTGCGGCTTTGATGATTGAGAAGTTGCCGGGCACGACGCTGCTGCCGGTGGAGCAGCCGGAAGGTTTGTGGTTGATCATTGGCTTTTGCGGATTGCCTGTCCTGTTCATCGTGTTGACGCTGGTTTGGGCAATCTACGGCAGTCGTCCTGGAGACACGCGACGTACGGCGGCAGTAGGTCGGCTGGTGTTGCTCGGCGCGATTCTGCTGTCGTTTCTGGTCTTCGCCATGTTTGGGCCGGAGATTACCGGCGCGTTGTGGACCGTGGTGATGGGGCTGGTCGCCGTGGCGTTTATCGTGGATGCGATTCGCTACCGCGACCAGCGGCGCGGGCAGGCGGCCATCTTGCCCTGCTGGCGGGGCTTGTCGCCGTGGCGATCTATCTGGTTGCCCAGCCGCAGCCATTCTTGCAGTGGCTGTACCAAATCACCGGCTACGAGATGCCGGGCCGGCACGACGCCACATTCCTACGGGCCATCGCCGGTCTGATCTCCTGCTGGCTCGTTTGGCAATTGGTGCAGGTCGGCCGACACATTGACCGCTTCAACGTCGTCGCTCTTGTCGGTGCCGGCATGATCCTGGTGCTGACGATGATCGCGCTGACGCGAATGAGCGGCCAGGCACCATCGCCGTCAGTCGGACCAAACGTTGGGCAGGCCGCCATGGGCACGATCCGGGAGGTGGATCTTTCGGAGGCCGAGCAGAACACTCCGGGCTTAAGCATTTACCGCTACGAGCTGGATTTGCCGCCGGGCGACTGGAAGTGCGAAGTCTGGACCGAGCTGTGGAAAGACGGCCAGCTCTCGCGCGGCCCGATTCACCTGCCGACAGTCCGCAATCCAAAGCGGTTCGAACTTCAGTGGCGCGAAGGCGAAGCACTCAGTCCTGAGGGCGAGGGCAAAGTCCGCTGGGATTTTTTCGCCGCAACCAGGGAGCGGGCCCTCGTCCTCGATCACGGTCGTGATCGATATGAAGAGCCCGAAGCCGAGGGAAAACAGTCGTCGGGCGGTTGGATTGACGACCCGTTTGCGGAGGCTTCGGTTGTTCGCGGATCAACCTGGCGGGGGACCGAGCAGTGGCCGCTCGTGCCCAATCAGGAGCAAACGCTGCTGATCCTGCACGGACACAAAACGGGCACCTTCTCCCCCCCTGCCTACGCGGGTGATCCCAACCAACTGGCTCGCCGAATTGAAGAAGAAAACGCCCACGCCGACGTCGAACTCTACCTGAAGCTGCGCGTCACGCCGGCACAGCCCGCACCGAGCAATGCCGACGCGGAGAAGTAGGCGCCATCAGTCTAATTGCGCTGGGGGATACCTAGTCTTTGGAGTTCCTGGCCAGCAAGTTTACGTACCTCGGCATTTGGATCGGCGCGGTGTAGTTGACGCAGCTTCTGTACGATAGACGACGTCACCGGCGAAGCGCCTTCGTGTTGCGTCAACTCGGCAATCGCCTGTGCCCGGACTTCGCTAGCGGCGTCATCCAGGGCATGCAGCAAGGCGCGGCCCCAGTGCGTCCTTGCCTCCGGGCTGTCCGGGATGGCACCGCTGAGATTTTCCACGACGCGCACCCGAGCGGATACCGGCATCGACGCAGGGTCGGCTTCGAGCAGCATCTCCAGCCCCAGAATCGCCAAATACTTGTTGATCTCCGAGTTCTGGGAAGCGGCCCCGGGCTGCAACAGTTTTTCCACGGCCGCGAGCGCATCGTCGTGGCGACGCTCGAGGACGGCGAGCCCTATTCGGGCCACGTGGGCCACGTTTTCCCGAGGCTGCTCAACGCGCTGCGCCGCCACCGGAATGCGCAGACGCAGGAATCGCGAAACCGCGGGGTGCTCATCGACAGATTCAATCAGTTCCTGCAGCCCGGGAGCCGCACCGATCGCTTCATCCCCGATCGCGGCCAAAGCGAGACTGGCTTTGGCCGCCACAGATGGATGCGGATCTTGCAGCGCAACAATCAGCGATGGCACAGCCTCCGCAGCATCGGAACCGACCACCGGCATGACCTCGAGCAGGGTTTCCACGCCAAGCTCCCGCAAACCAGGGTTTTCATCCCGAAGCAAATCGATTAAGGCCGCGCTGACCGAACGCGAAAGTTCGGGGACGCGTGCGATAACCGGCCCGAGCGAGTCTCTGCTCAAACCGTAAAGAAACATTCGGCGGTCGGCGCGGCGTTTATCGAGCATCGCGGACAAGTAGTCCAGCAATCGAGCTTTCAGTTCCGCGTTGGACGCACTGTCGCCCCAATCGAATACGGGATCCCAAAGTTCCTGAAACGTGCGTGTGCGTTTCACTGGTGGCGGCAGAGCTTGAGCAGAGGTCGGTGTCGTAGTCTCCTGAATTCGGGAAAGGGCCCAACGCGCCGCGCTGGCGATCTCCGAGTCTCTCGCTGCGTTTCGCAGTGCGGCCACGGCGTCGGGGGCGCGCGTGCCGCAGGTGCCCAAAGCAATAGCCGCACGCCAACGAACGCCCTGGTCCGGGTCATCGAGGGCTTTGACCAAAGAGCCAACGGCGGGGCCAGCGGCCGGTCCCAGTTTGATCAACCCCGCGGCACACCAGCGCCGCACCTGGGGCGAGTTGTCTTGCAAGCCATGGGTCAACGGGTCCAGCGCCGACTTGTCTTCCGGCCCCAACCGCATGAGCGCCTCGTAAGCCCAGACGCGTCCTCCGCTGCTGCCGGTGTGAATGTCTCGAATATGCCGTGGGATGGCCGCGGTCGGGTCAGCGTCGATGATGCTGAGAAGTTCCATGAACTGGTCGTTGTTATACGGATTGTCATCCTCGACGCATTCGCTCAAAGCTCGCAGCAGGGACGGCCTCAGCCGTTGGTCGACTCCGATTCGGGCA
>RFIQ01000020.1 GCA_003695565.1 Planctomycetota bacterium
GATCGACGCACCACGGCTATAATCGAGTTAGTGAACGTGGTAGGGACGTCGGGTTGCCCCTGGGTGGTCCCTGCGCACGTAGCCGTCGCGCGATGCGTCAGCGAGCGGCATTTCGTGTTTCCTGCGGGGGGCGGATCGATCCCCCTCTGCCCTTGTTGTCCGAAGGAATTGAATGTCCAAGAAACGTTCGGGCGATGGTCACCGCGCTGCGGTGCCGGAGCTTCCTCAGGCCGAGTCGTTGACAGCCCGCGTTCCGCCTGAACAGGTCCAGCGGTCCCGGGCGATGGCGCAGGCGGCGGTCAAGGCGGCGGCTGAAAACCGGGGTCAGGACATCTTGTTGCTGGATATTACCGAGCAGACGGCTCTGTTCGACTTCTTCGTGATTGTCACCGGAGCCAGTCGTCGTCAATTGGTGGCGATCAGCAGTGAGATCGATCGCGTGTTGCGAGAGGAGTTTTCCGAGCGTCGGCTGAGTATCTCCGGCGTTGAAGAGGCTCGGTGGATCGTGTTGGACTACGGGACGGTGGTGGTTCACTTGTTCGACGAAGAGACTCGCTCGTTTTACGATCTGGAGTCCTTGTGGGCGGATGCCCGCGAGGTAGATATTTCGGAGATCGTTTCTACGGCATCGGCGCAAATGGCTCGGTTCGGTCGATAGAGCTGTCGTTGGCTTGGCGGCCTTCGTCCTCTCGCCTGGGCGCTAATTCACCTCGGGAATCAACTCGATTCGACAGAGTTCTCTATGCAATTATTGTCATTGCTGGCCGACCGCTTCGAAGAGGCATTGCGCGGATGGGTGGAACACCCTGAGGAGCATGCGCGCCGGGTAGCGGTCGCCCGCGATCCCCGGCACGGCGATTATCAGGCCAACATAGCCATGCCGTTGGCCAAGCCGTTGGGCCAGCCGCCACGACAGATCGCCGAGCAGATCGTGCAAAGATTGCAGGTAGATGACATCTGCATGCCACCGGAAATCGCCGGCCCAGGCTTCATCAATTTGAAGGTCCGCGACGCCTTTCTGGCCGAGTCGATCCAGCGCATGGCCCAGGACGATCGGCTGTTGGTGGGCAATCAAACGCCGCGGCGATATGTCATCGATTACTCGGCGCCCAATGTGGCCAAACCGATGCACGTGGGTCATATCCGATCCACGGTGATTGGGGACTCGCTGTGCCGTGTCCTGCGTTTCCTTGGGCACGAAGTCGTGTCCGACAATCACTTAGGGGATTGGGGAACACAGTTCGGCATGATCATCTATGGTTACAAACATTTCGTCGATCCGGCAGCGTTTGAGCAGAATCCGGTAGCGGAGCTGAGCCGCATCTATCGGATGGTTCAATCCATCATCGCTTTTCAGTCGGCGCAGAAGAAGCTGCCGGCAGCGGAACGCAGGCTGGAACGCGCTGCCCGAGCCGCCCAGGAAGCCGAGACGGCGGCCCAGGACGATCCTCAGGTACGCAAGGCTTCCAAGCAAGCCGCGAAGGAACTCAGGGCGGCTCGCGAGGAAGTTCAGGCGTTGCAAGACAAAGTCCAGGCAGTGCTATCGGATCCGGAATTGGCCAGGCTAGCCGAGGCCCACCCGGACCTGGAGAAACGCGTGCAATTGGAAACGGTCAAACTCCATCAGGGCGACGAGGAGAATCTGGGTCTGTGGCGGCAATTCATGCCGATTTCCATCCGGGAAATCGAGTCGGTCTATCGCCGATTGGGAGTCCATTTCGACCATACGCTCGGTGAGAGCTTTTATCACCCGATGTTGCCACAGATCGTGCAGAAACTGGTGGACTCGGGCATCGCCGTGGAGAGCGATGGTGCGATTTGCGTCTTCCTGGAAGGCTTCGACGCGCCGATGATCATCCGCAAGAGGGACGGGGCCTTTCTGTATGCCACAACCGATCTGGCGACCGTCGAATACCGCATGCAGCATTTTCATCCTGACGCCATTCTGTACGTGGTGGATCACCGTCAGAGCGAACACTTTCAAAAACTGTTCGCGGCCGTGCGGAAGATGGGGTATGCCGACGTTGAATTGCAACACGTTGCATTCGGAACTGTGCTCGGCCCCGATGGCCGGCCGTTCAAGACGCGCAGTGGTTCGGTGGTGGGGCTGGAGTATCTGTTGGACGAGGCCGTGGAACGGGCTTACCAGGTCGTGTGCGATGCCGAACGCCTGGAGCGCGCAGGATTGGAGTTAAGCGAGTCGCAGCGCCGCGAGATTGCGGAAGTCGTTGGTATTGGCGCCATCAAGTACGCCGACTTGTCGCACAATCGCACCAGCGACTACGAGTTCAATATCGATCAAATGGTGCAACTGGAGGGCAATACGTCGACGTACATCCAGTACATGTATGCTCGCACGTGCAGTATTCTGCGCAAATCGGGAGAGACGATCGACGCGGATTGGATCGCGCAAACCACCGTCGTCTTGCCCACCGAAGTGGAACGAACGATGGCGCTCCAACTGCTGCAATTGGAGGACGCTTTGCTGCAAACCGCACAGGATTACATGCCCAGTGTGCTGGCCAGCTATCTGTACGCGTTGGCCAAACAGTATGCGGTCTTCTTTGACCAGTGTCCCGTACTCACTGCCGAGGATGCCGAACTGCGGGCCAGCCGATTGTTGCTGTGTCACGTTGTAGGACGCGTCCTGCGGCAGGGGTTGGACTTGTTGGGAATCAATGTAGTGGAGCGAATGTGATGGTGGCGCGAAGTCCTGTTCCCGACCACGCCCAACTCGCCGAGCAGTTGGTTCGCGACGAAGAACGAGCACATTGGCATGACCGCGCGCTTTGGTTCGTGCGGCAGAAACGGGATGCACAGGCCCGGAGCCTTCCTGAATGGGAGACTCTGCGAGGCCTGGCCGAACAGGTCAAGGCACATACGTTATCGCGATTGCCGGATTACCTCGAACAATTCGAGACCAATGCGACGCGGATGGGAGCCGTGGTGCACTGGGCTCGGGATGCCGAGGAACACAACGCCATCGTGGCTTCGATCCTGCGGGATCGTTCCGTGCGACGTGTTGTGAAGAGCAAGTCGATGCTGACCGAGGAGTGCCATCTGAATCCGTATTTGGAAGGGGAAGGTTTCGAGGTCGTCGACACCGATCTGGGCGAGTGGATCGTGCAATTGCGGGGAGAACCGCCCAGTCATATCGTCCTGCCGGCCATTCATCTCAAGAAGGAAGACGTGGCCCAAACGTTTCACCAGCGGATCGGAACACCAGCCGAAGAATCGGATCCCCAACGACTGGCGGGGGCGGCCCGGGCGACGTTGCGGCAGCGGTTCCTGGGAGCCGACGCGGGTATCACGGGCGTCAATTTCGCGATTGCAGAAACCGGTGGTATCGTCGTCTGCACGAATGAAGGCAATGCGGATCTGGGCGTCTCCTTGCCGCCCCTGCATATCGCTTGCATGGGGATCGAAAAGCTCATTCCGCGGCTGGTCGATCTGGCGGTTTTCACCCGCTTGTTGGCCCGCAGCGCGACCGGACAACCCATCACCACGTACACCTCGCACTTCCACGGTCCTCGGGCGGGCGGCGAGCTGCATATTGTCCTGGTCGACAATGGACGCGTGCAGTTGCGGGGCAATGTGGAATACGGCAGCAGTTTACAGTGCATTCGCTGCGGGGCTTGCATGAACACCTGCCCGGTTTTTCGGCGCAGTGGAGGACACAGCTACGCGGCTCCCATTCCCGGTCCCATCGGCAGTGTGCTGGGGCCGGCGCGGGACCCGCATCGCTACCATTCCCTTCCCTACGCCTGCACGTTATGTGGGTCGTGCACGGACGTTTGTCCGGTCAAGATCCCTTTGCACCATCAATTGCTGGCCTGGCGCAGCGAACTGGCGGCCCGTAAGCTGATCCCAGCCAGCAAACGCTGGGGCATGCATTTGTTGAAGTGGGTGTTGGTGCGTCCAAGTATCTATCGCATGGCAGGTTGGGTTGCACGCCAGGCATTGCGCTGGCTGCCCCACAGTTGGACGCACTCACGGCTGAATACCTGGGCCAGGGCCCGAGAACTGCCCACGCCGCCAAAGCAATCTTTTCGCAAGTACTGGCGACAGCGAAATCGCCACACTGATTGAATGGCTCTTAGCGAAGTGACTCTCGACGCAAGTCGCTCGCATGCACGTGCATCTCATTGGGACTGCCGATGGTCGATTTGAACCACGCTACCCTGCCGGATGACTTGCAGTCCACTGGCCCGAGCGAACGCTTGAAGCAACGTGTCGAGATCGGCGTTGGCGACTTCGAAACTGATGGTCTGATTGCCTTTTTCCAAGGCCGTTGAGGACCAGTGCGTGTCGAATCCAATGCTGGTAGAGAGGCTGTCGAGGACCACTTTGGCCGGTTTGTTCTTCACCTGGAAGGTCCACCGCATCCGCTGCCAACGCGAGGCATTGGCGTTCAGTTGCGGCGGCGGAGGAGTCATCAGTGCCAAATGAAAATCTGTGGGGCCGCTGACATGCCATCCCGAAGGCTGTTGCACGGCGCGGGCCGAGGGAAATCGCCGTTGCAATTGTTGGATCGCGGTTGGACTCAGCCTGGTGCCGACAAGTTCGCTGGGCTGGTAGATCGTTTGCCACTCCGTGTTCTTGCCCAAGGGCACCAATCGCAAGGCCCTGGGGCCAGCCGGTTCCGCAGTCATATCGAATCCGGCCAACAGCAATGTAAGCTGGGTAGCCAGGGTGGCAGGGGAGTTCCATCGGCCGGCATGTAGCAGATCATGGGGCAACCGGCCCGCTATGCTCCACCCCGACCCCTGTGCGATTTGTGCCAGGATGTCGTTGTAACTCGAGATGTCCGCCCACTCGAGCGGCGGAGCCATCGGCGATCGGTCGCCGGAGAAGCGGTGCATGCGATCGTAGAGAACGACTGCAGCGCATTGCACGCGAGCCACGGATTCGACGGGGCCGATGTAGGCGATGTTTTCGATCATGCCGACTGCGGCCCCGGCCAGCTTGGCGATCGACATCAGGGCTCGGTACAAGGTCGGCGGCGCGGATTCGGCAGGAAACCGCAAACTGATTTCTTGCTGAGGATCCAGTCGTCGATCGAGCCACACGTCGATCCCATGGGTACGGCCGAGTTCGTTGACACCCAGTCGCAACGCCTTGTTCTCCCACAAGAAGCTGGCCGGGAGCTGCCCGCGCCGCAGGGCTTCGCGTGTGGCTGCGGACGAGTACAGATTGTGTTCGATGTGCGGCACCGATTCGGTGTCTTGGGAAGCGCGCCCTGGATAGACGGGAAGTGCCATCGATGCGGCTGCGCCCAGCCAGACACGGCGAGTCAACCTTGGTTGACCGCAGGAAGATGGGAGACGATTCGACGCACCCGGCAGCCTTTCTCCGGAGGATGCGCGGGAGTCGGCGTGGTATTGGCCAGGCACAGTGTGATTTCGTTGCATGCTGTTGAATTGCATGGCATTGCCGTTTACGGTAGCAAGACAGGGAGCCCGCATGCGTTCCGGGGGCCCGTCCAGCCGCAAGTTCGCGAGGGAAATACAGGAATTCGCCCGCGCGGTTGAAAAACATCAGGACGCATGGACTGTTGTTGCTGGTCCTGTGCCAATTATACTTGAGTTTCCTTCGCGCCGAACTGTCGGCCGCGGCCCCGATTCGTCGTGAGGGGGAGAGCGGACGATGCAAACGGCACACCGTAGTCTTCAGTGCTTCGGCTGCAATGCTGAATCGGAAATGGAAAGGCTGGGGGCCAGTGGTATTCCGCTCAAGACGAACTCCTATCCTGTTGGCTGGTTACCGCCAATATCTGGACGATGGTGACCTCCGTCGATTTGTCGACCATGTAGCTCAGCACTATCGACCGGGAACGTTGGAGCGACTACTGACGACGGGCGATACCCTCGTCCGCCGGGCAGCGGCGTTTGGTTTGGGCATCGTTGGTGAGCCATCCAGTTTGCACGTGCTGGGACCGGCACTTGCGTCGGCGGATCGCCAACTTCGCTTGCTTGCCGACGATGCGTTTTGGGCGATATGCCAGCGGGAGGGGAATCCCGATACAATTCATCGACTGAGATGGATACAACGTTGCAACGATGCTGGCCGTTTCCAGCAAGCGGAAGCAATGGCGTCGGCGACGATCGCGTCTTCAGCCGCGACCGCGGAATGCTACTACCAACGCGCCGTGTCGCGAAGCCACCAAGGGCGCTTCTATGCCGCGCAGAGTGATTGTCGGGACGCGTTGTCACGCAACCGGTACCACTATCGCGCCATGGTACTTCTCGCCAACTGTGCCTTGCAAGTTAACGATCCTCTGGACGCGCTGTACTGGTTGCGTTGTGCGCTGGATGTTCATCCCGACCAGGAGCGTACGCGGGTTCTGGCACGGCGCCTGCAGCGAGCCGCGCTAGAGCGTTAGTCACTCGGGTAGGAACTAGCCGTCCCTTTGGAAGTGGTCCTTGGGAGGTGCATGCTAGGCTTTGGTGATATCCGTCTGCCTGTCCACTTCGTGCATGTGCCTCAGAGGGCGGCATACGCGGTCCTCGAACCCTGGGGCCGCCTCACTTGGGACTTCGCCGGATATGGAGTCGGTGGGCAACGTTCCCGGAACGAATCGGCATGCGAACTTAACC
>RFIQ01000220.1 GCA_003695565.1 Planctomycetota bacterium
GCGTTCTGCTGAACCGCGGCCTGGCGATTCGCAGCTCGCCGACGGACCGAGATGATTCAGCGGTGGGATGCGAGCGACCAATCACGCAAGCCCGCAGCGCAATTTCGGATAGAATCCCGCAAATCTCGAATCCGCATCTTGACGGATAGATTCCTGTCGGAAACAATTCTGTATGTGTCTGTATACTATTGGGATTGAAGTACTCGCGTAGGAACATCCTGGGAGGATTTGGAAATGACGACGAGCGCCAAAGAGATCTCGGTGGGGCAGTTGGTTGCACAACGGCCGGCGGCTGCCAGCGTATTGGAACGAGTCGGCATCGATTACTGTTGCGGCGGCGGTAAGACGCTCAGCGAGGCATGCCAGGCCAAGGGTATCGACCCCGCCGATCTGCTGGACCAGGTTGCGGCCGCAGAGCAAAAAGTGGACCAACTCCAGACGGATCAGCGGACGAACTGGCTCGACCGGTCGCTGACCGAATTGTGCGACCACATCGAACAAACGCATCACGCGTATCTCAAGGAAGAGCTTCCACGACTATCGGAGCTGATCGCCAAGGTGGTTACAGCGCATGGTGATCGGCACCCCAGTTTGCGCGATGTGCAGCAGGTATTTGCCGCACTGCGTGCAGAGCTGGAGCCGCACATGATGAAAGAGGAGCGGATACTGTTCCCGGCTGTACGCCAGCTCGAGCAGGCCAGCGGTCAGAGAATTGCATTTCCGTTTGGCAGCGTGGCCAATCCGATTCTCATGATGGAGCACGAGCACGATGTGGCCGGTGATGCGTTGAAACAACTTCGGGCCTTGACGTCCGATTACACCCCGCCGTCGAACGCCTGCAACACGTATCGAGTGATGCTCGACTCCCTACAGCGTTTGGAAGCAGACTTGCATCAACATATCCATGAGGAGAACAACATTCTGTTCCCACGCGCAATGCAGCTCGAGTAGGAATCGAGCTGCCGCAAGCTCTGCCGCCGCCTGCCGGACACATTGGTCGGCCGAGTCAGGTGGAACATCGCCGAAGCGCCCCGAGTCCCCATGCGCCACGTGCCGGCGTCGTCACGACGTTACAGTCGCGGTGCGGGGGGGAAGTCGAGTGGCGTGTCATGAACGTGATTGAACAGGTTCGAGTACGTAGCCAGGCCGATATAGGCGATTGACTCGGCAATCTGTCCGTCGCTGTACCCCGCATCCCGGACGGCAGCGAGATCGTCATCGTCGACAAATCCCCTGGTTTCGATGACTCGTCGGACGAACTTCAGCAAAGCGTCCCGGCTGGAGTCCGGAGATGCGAACTGTCGAGCTGCCAGAGCTTCTTCGGCTGACAGTCCGACGCGTTGGGCCAGCATGGTATGAGCCGACGCGCAGTAATGGCAGCCATTGTTTTCGCTGACAGCCAGATAAATGACTTCGCGGTCCTCGGGAGCCAACTGGCCGCCGGCCAGCGCTTCGGACATGGCCAGATAAGCTTTGAGAGCTGCCGGGCTATTGGCCATGCCCTGAAAAATCGCCGGGACCGTTCCCATCTTTCGAGCCACGTCCTCGAACACGGCTTTGACCTCACCCTGTGCTTCGTCTGGGCCAATGACTTTCATTCGCGGCATTTCGACCTCCCGAAAATGACCATCAATCTAAGGGTAAAGCAACGCATCGCATCTCTTCCCGCCGCCCAGCGTGCCGGCACTTTTGCCGCGGTCAAACCTCGTACGCTTTCCGCAAAACGCACGGTCGCGGCATCGCGTCGTGGGGCCGGGCTTGATTACGGAGATGGAGGCGCCAGCTTTGCAATCTCTTGCGCCAAAGCCTGCGCCTGGTCGCTCCACTGATCCGCGACGGGAACGAGCGCGAATCCACTCTTGCGTGTGCCAAGTAGAATCTGTTGGCCGTCGGGACCGAGTTCGGCCGACCAGATGGCGCTGCGAGCCGCTTCGACTGCGGTTACTTTGCTCTTGATTCCGTAATCGGCCACGACCAATTTGCCATCCATGCACCCAGCCACGACGAGGTGCGAATCGGGTAGGAGCACCAGATCGGTAACCCAGTCGCGGGTGCGAGCAATCGTGCATACGGATTCCATGGCGGCCAGGTCCCACAACTGGATACGGCGGTCGCTGCCGCCGCTGAGCAAACCTTGGCCATCGGGTGTGAACACAACGCTCCACACGCCCTCCTCGCCGCGCGACAATCGGCCTTGCTCTTCCAGCTTGGGCCAACTGAACAGCTTGATCGAGCCATCCCCGCAGGCGGTCGCCAGCGTATCGCCGGAGTTATTGAAGACGACATCGAAGATGGCGGCCTGGTGCGCGTCGGTCCGCCGCGCTTCCTTCAGCTGTTCGATCGACAGCACGACCAGTTTTCCGTCTTCGGTGCCTGCCACAATTTCTTTGCCACTGGGCGTCAGCGCCATGGCCCGGACCCATTTCAGGTCCGCTTGGAACCGCTGCGGCTGGTCCCCGCCGAAGACATGGATTCCGCCACGGTAGTCCGACACGGCAACCCGTCCATCGGGCAGTGGCACGATGCGCCACAGGGAAGACTCGGTTTCCCCGAGGACTTCAAATTGGTCCAAAGCGCTCGTCTGCGCCTTGACCGCTTTGGCCGGTCGCAACAGCAGACCTTCGCTCTGCGTCCCAGCGACTTGGGTCTCGGACAACCATGCTACGGAAGAGATCCAAGGGCCGTTGGGCACATTTTCCTCCTGACCGGACCCAGCCTGGGCCATCAACAGTACGCACCAACAAGTCGTCGAGGTCAACAGCAAGCGTCTCATGGAGGATTCCTCAAGGGTAAACGAAGAATATGGGCCGGCTCGGTCCACCGGCCAGAACGTCAACGGGTGCCTGCCACAATAATCGCAAATCTGGTCGGGGTATACAATAAGCGGGCAGGGAGAAGTCGGCCGGGGCGAGCCACTGGAGCTGGGGGCGGGCCTTGTCGGTCCTGCATCCCGGGTTAAATTCACCCCCAATGCGAATTCACTCACAATGCGGCGTCCCGGGGCGCTCCGAGGTCCCTCCGATGGCCCGATTGGATGGCCGAGGCAGGACAACTGGCGATTGTACATGTAACCCTTTTTAGCAGAAAACATCCACGATGGCTCAGCAATATATTTTCACCATGAAGGCCGTGACCAAGAAGCACGGTCCGAAAGAAGTGCTGAAAGATATCTGGTTATCCTTCTATCCGGGGGCCAAGATCGGTGTCTTGGGGATCAACGGCGCCGGCAAGAGCACCCTATTGCGGATCATGGCGGGAGTGGACAAGGAATTTGACGGGGAAGCACGGCTGACGCCGGGTTATACCGTCGGCTACCTGCCTCAAGAACCGCAACTGAATCCCGAGAAAGACGTGCAGGGAAACGTCGAGGAAGCGGTGGCAGCCAGGCGCCAGATCCTCGACCGTTTTAACGAAATCAGCATGCAGTTGGGCGAGGTGACTGATGAAGCTCAATTGCAGAAGCTTTACGATGAAATGGAACGCCTGCAGAACGAAATCGACGCCAAGAATCTATGGGAACTCGATCGCCAGGTCGAAGTGGCGATGGCCATCATGAACCTCCCGCCGGGAGATGCAGACGTCACGAAGCTATCCGGAGGAGAGCGGCGCCGGGTGGCTTTGTGCAAGCTGTTGATCGAACAACCCGACCTGCTGTTGCTGGACGAACCAACCAACCACTTGGATGCTGAATCGGTACAGTGGCTGGAACACCACCTCGAACAGTATCCGGGCACGGTGGTGGCCGTGACGCACGACCGCTACTTCCTGGACAACGTCGCCAAGTGGATTCTCGAATTGGATCGGGGACAGGGGTATCCCTTCGAGGGGAACTATTCGGCCTGGCTGGAACAGAAGCAGCAACGTCTGGCGTTGGAGCAGCGGCAGCAGGCGAGTCGTCAAAAAACCCTGGCCCGGGAGCTGGAGTGGATTCGGTCCAGCCCGCGTGCCCGGCAGGCCAAGAGCAAGGCACGCATCACCGCGTATGAACAACTAGCTGCCCAGCAGTTCGAAGAGCGGTCGGACGAGCTGGAAATCCAGATTCCGCCCGGCAAACCGCTGGGCGAACTGGTGATCGAGGCCGATCGCATCACCAAGGCCTACGGGGACCGCGTGCTGTTTGAAGACCTTTCGTTCCGTCTGCCTGCTGGTGGCATCGTGGGGGTGATCGGCCCCAATGGCGCCGGGAAGACGACTCTGTTTCGCATCATGGTCGGTCAAGAGGAACCCGATGCCGGGAATCTCAAACTGGGCCCCACCGTGGAACTTGGATATGTCGACCAGACGCGCGATGCGCTCGATCCGGAAAAAACCGTCTACGAAGAGATTTCCGGAGGCCACGACGTGTTGGAGATGGGTGGCCGGAAGATGAACGCTCGCGCTTACGTGTCGCGTTTCAATTTCAAGGGGCCGGACCAGGAGAAGAAGGTGGGCAACCTCTCGGGAGGCGAACGCAATCGAGTCCATCTGGCCAAGCTGCTGCGGCGCGGGTCCAACGTTCTGCTGCTGGACGAACCGACAAACGACCTGGACGTGGATACGTTGCGAGCGTTGGAAGAAGCGATCCTGAATTACGCTGGTTGCGTGGTGGTCATTTCGCACGACAGATGGTTCCTGGATCGCATCGCCACCCATATTCTGGCGTTCGAGGGAGATGCCTATGTCCACTGGTGCGAGGGCAATTTCCAGACGTACGAGGAACAGCGCCGCGCTCGGTTGGGCATTTCCGACGATGACGATGTGCGCCGCTTCCGGTACAAGAAACTGACCACCTAAGGGAACCCCACGATCGGTGCGCTGAACCCTCCGCGGGCTCCAATTTTCGATGCGATGCGATGAATGCGCCAAAGGTGAGGCATGAGCGAGAGACCGGGAGATAGCTGGGAGAAACCGATCGACGCGGAGATCATCCCACCGGGTTCTGCCAACCCGTTCTCCGATACAGGATCTGTCGTCGGCGCCGGTGGTCCCGTTGCGTCGCGGCGACGCGGACGCGGATGGTTGCTGGCCGTGCTGATCTGCTTCCCGGCCATTCTGGTGGCGATGTGCGCGGGGGTAGGCGGTCTGGTTTCATATTGGATGTTCGCGCCGGGCGCTCCCGAACCGGAATACGTTCAGGCGCGAGGCGATGTTCCGCATCGAGTTCCCGCCTGGGTGCCCGCGGCGTTGGCTGAACCTCGCGAGGTCGATGCGTCCACCATTGCCGGCTTGCAAGGCTGGCTGGATGCCGAGCGAAGCCGTGGGTTCGCTCCCATGGATATCAGAGAGCTCATCGATGTCGATCGCTATTGTCAGGAAATGGTCCGCTGCGGGCTTGGCCGAGGCATCACGGGTTTGACCACCCGTCTGTGGCGCGATGAGATCCGCGAATGGTTGGACTGGGACACTCTCGGCAGCGACTTGCACCTGGTGGCTGCGGAGCCCCTGCTCGAAAACGAATTGCGTGTTCTGATCGTCGACATGGGCGATTCGTCGTACTATCCGGAGATGTACGAGGTCTACTTGATCCGTCACCCTGGCGGTTGGAAAGTCTACGATTGGCGGAATCTCTTCGAGCCCTATTCTTCCGCCCAGCTAGCGGCGCTGCAGTTCAGCACGCTCAACATCGATGACACGGAATACGAGGGTTTCATCTACGACGTACGCGGGATGGTGTTCCTGGATATTAGCCCTGAGGAAAAGGCCAAGCGCATTATCCAGGCCCGAGCCAAACGCAAGCCTCCGGCGGGATTGGACCGCAACGCGGACTACCTGGCCTGCAGTTGGTTGTGCTCCTACGGCACGCCCGAAGCGTTGTTGGAGTTTGCCGAGGGGCTGCCAGAGGATCGCTTTCCAGGCGTCCGGTTCTATCGCGCATGGGCGGCACTTCAGTTGGAAGACCTGGAATATTCATACGAGTTGGCCGAGGCAATCATCGACGAATTTGGTTGGAACCCCGCCGGGGTGATCTTGTTGGCCGAATCGGCCACAACGCCAATGCAGCACGCCAGGGCCCGTGATGAACTACTGAAGAATTTCGCCGTGTGCCAGCATCACGACGACACCGTGATGAATCTCGGGAGATTGGCTGATGAGGAGACGCTGAGCCGAGTGGCCCAGATTTCCCGCAATCCCCGGCCGGTGGTTTCCTTCTTGGATGCCATCCGCATCCACCATGACGACCCGCAGGCACTGCTGCGGCAATATGCCGAATCGAACGCCGAATCACCGGGCGTTCTGCCGCCATGGGGCGCGCACTACATCGATTATCTCCTGGCGCAGACCACAGGAAATTGGCAGCGCCAGATCGACGCGGGCACACAGGTGCTGTCGAGCACGGAATCGGCGTGGGTGCACAGCAAAATCTACGAGGATTTGGCTTGGAATCTGCCGCTGGACGAGGCGCTGGCTTATGCCGTCGAACGATTGCCCGAGCCGAGCCAGTTACTGGAAAAGGTGACCGCCAACATTGCAACAGCAGATTGGTATGAGGACGTGGATTGGAACGCCCTGCTGGATGCCCTGGCCCGGCCCGATGTTCGGCATTTGTATCAACTGGTCCACACCAAGATCGCTACGGCTAAAGCCCTCGTGCAAACGGATCAACACGAGCGCGCGTTTGCCTTGTGCAAGGAAATAATGCTGGAGCACGCCGGTGAGATGCAGCTAGGCGACTCCGAAGAGGCCGACATCTTTGCCTCCCTGGCGTTGGAGGCGGCTCTGGCGGTGGGCAAGTTCGACGAATTGCTGACTCTCTATGTGCAGGACGAAGCGACGTTTCTCAATCTGGCGGTATTGCTGGCGCACCGACGGGACGTCGAGCACATGCAGGCGTTGGTCGACCATTGGGCCATCCTCGAGGAGGAATCTCTGTGGGAATACTACTATCGCAGTTGGCTCGCCTGCGCGCGGAACGATTGGCCGGAGTGCCAGCGTTGGATGGAGCGAGCTTTGTCCCACACGGGATGGGAGGGCGTTTTCAATCCGGACGCGTCGGACGATGACGCGTTCACCTGGCCTACCAAGGATCTGCAATCCGAATATGCCCGTTTCGCTTTGCGGACCGGCCATCTCTTGGACCTGGTGACGGCGCCGCATGAAACGTGGCCTGATGGATGGACCGAGACCATCGATCTCCACCTCAGTGAATTTCAAAACCCTGCACTGGCCCGAGCCGTTGGTCAGCTAATGGTTGCGAAAGAAAACGCGCCACGGACGCGGCAGGTCGGACACTCGATGCTGGCCATCGCGTCGGCGGCGGAGAATGACTACCCAGCGGCAGTGGCAGCATTGAGGTCTGCCTGCCAGATCGATGTTTCGCAGAACTCGGAGTATGGCGAAGCGGCTTATCGTTACCAGCGCACGTTGATCGACTGGGTGGCGGCGTGGCGCCAGTGCGACTTCTTGCACGAGGTGTCCGTGACGGTATCTGGAACTCCCGTGTCGGACGAAGTAGCAGGCTTGCGTTCGCTGTGCACCCTTGCAAGGCTGACCGATGATTTGGGGATGCGTGCGCCGGACAGTTTCGGCCAGATGATTCTTCAAGCGGATGACCCGTTCGACGAAACCTGGGCGAATCGTCCAGCTCGTCTTGCCGCGCTCAGCCGCCTGCGGGCATGGCGCGATATCCAGCCGAATCATCCGATCGACCTGTGGGAGCACAGTTTCCTACCGCATGCCACGGGAGTGCTGTTGTACGATGAGCAGCCTGCGGCCATGCACGCATCGGTCGCAGCCGCGCTGGAGCAGCGTTTCGGCCCCGGCGATTACGAGGTGGATGTCGAGCGGTTCGTCGGTGCTGACAAGGCCTGGTCGGTCCCAGACGAGGATGTCCAATGGATCGTCCTGGATCTGCCCAGCAAGGAAAGTTTACGCTCCTACTCGCCCGCGGCTCAGTCCATCTTGAAGCAGGCGTCGCGAGCCGTGATCGTAATGGGGGTACCGCTCGATGCTGTCCGTCCGCCCGTCGCGACGATGCGGGCTATGGTGCGGGACGTCGCAACCGAGGCCCATCCAATTGCGTACTACGATGA
>RFIQ01000221.1 GCA_003695565.1 Planctomycetota bacterium
GTCAAACCGTCTCCCACCGGCGTCCTGAGCAAGTTCTCGGCCGGGACTGGAAAATCCCGGAAGATCAAGCCGTTGTTGTGGGCATGCTTCAGGGCGTGCAAACCGTAGCGACGAATCTGAAACGTCTCGCTCTCCTCCATTGGCAAATCGACGATCAACACGCTGGGCGTACCGTCGATCAGACAGACCAGACCGATTGTGCGTCCTGGTTTGGCGTTGGTAATGAACAACTTCTCACCGTTGACGATGTAGGAATCCCCCTCGAGCCGAGCTGTGGTGCGGAGGGCCGTCAAATCGCTACCCGCCCCCGGTTCGGTCAAAGCGAATCCGCTCAACCTCCGCCCCGTCGCCAAATCCGGCAGAAACCTCCGCTTCTGTTCCTCCGTGCCGAACGTCCGCAGCGGGTCGACGGCCCCGATGCAACCATGGACGCTGGCCAGCCCCGCGATCGTCGGATCGACCGTCGCCATCCGCGTCAACAGTCGGGTGAAATCGACCATGCTGGACTCCAATCCGCCATACCGCTGGGGAATCAACAAACCCCAATAGCCGGTCTCGCCCAGTGCTTGCAGCACATCCTCGCGAATCTTGCCCGCGGCATCCAACAACATGCCGTCTTGTTTTTTCTGCTGGATCAAGCGAACCGCGCGATTCATCGCCAGATTGATGCGGTCGGCCATCGCCGCTGGGGCGAATTGGAACAGGTCCCAGGCGATGCGGCGGTTCCACACCGCGCGATGCACGGGGCTGGCCGTGGTCTGGTATTGCGGAGCGAACAGGGCCTCTACTTGATCGTCGGCCGTGTCGATCTTGCCCGTCCGCCGCGCTTCCTCAGCGCTCTTGCCTCCCAGCCGCAAAGCGGTTTCCGCGAACGATTCGCCACCGTGAGACGTGGCCGGCGCAGCATCGCGTCGCAACTCATCCTGCTTGGGATCAGGTCGCATGCTGGTGCTCATCGCTATTCTCCTTGTTCTGGGGAGAGGAGGAGATCGCCGTCGTGGCAGGGCCTCGGTCGGCCGCCGCCGGAGCGATCTCGGAACAAAACGGACGGGAGGCGTGGCGCAGCCCGTCAGCCGCGGCAAACCGGCTGCCGTACAGCTCTTCCAGGACTTGCATGTTGTGCAACACAGTGTTTCGACCGATGGTATGAATCAACCGCAAAGGGCCACCATGCATGGGAGCGAATCCGGTCCCCAGCACCATGGCCAGGTCGATGATCCAGGGCGCTGCTGCTACTCCGTCGTCCAGACAGTGCACTGCTTCGTTCAACATCGGATAGACCAGCCGCCTCTGAATGAGGCTCATGCCGTCATCCCGGAAGGCCGCCTGGACATCGGCCCGCCCGCGACCGGCGACCGGCAAACCTCGGTTGACGCGTCGTCGCCCCGACTTGCCATAACGGTAGAAACCGCAACCGGACTTCTTGCCCAGCCAACGTCGCTCGACCAGTGCATCCAGCAACGCGGCGGCGGGTTCGGCATCCGGCTGGATCGACGCCAACGATCGCGCCACATGGGCCGCGATGTCGATACCGACCTGGTCGATCAATTCCAACGGTCCCATGGGCATGCCGAATCGCCGCATGGCCCGATCGATCCGCTGGACCGACCATCCCTCGTCCACCATCCGCACCGCTTCGCCCAGGTAGGGGAACAGGATGCGGTTGACGATGAATCCCGGTTGATCGTCGGCCACCACCGGCGTCTTGCCCAATCGCCGGACAAAGCGCAGTGCCCGCAGCAGCGTGGCGTCGCTGGTCGTGGCACAGCGAATCACTTCCACCAATTCCATGCGGTCGACGGGGTTGAAGAAGTGAATGCCCACCACCTGGCTGGGACGGTCGGTGGCGGTCGCCATGCTGCCGATATGCAACGAGGACGTATTGCTGGCCAACACGGCATCCTTGCGCAGGTTGCGATCGGCCATTTGGAAGACCTCGCGTTTGACGTCGGGGACTTCCACAACCGCCTCGATAGCCAGATCGCAACCTGCCAGGTCACTCCATTGGGTTGTCCAGTGCAGCCGTTGTTTCAGCCGCGGCAACTCCGATGCTTCGATGCGCTTCTTATCGACTAACTTGCTCAACAGACCCTCCACGCGCTGGCGCGCCGCGGCCAGCGTCGCTGCGTCGACTTCCTTGCCCCATACTTCCATTTGATTGCGCACCGCCTCCGCAGCGATTCCCGCTCCCATCGTTCCGCCTCCGATGACGGCCAATTGCCCGATGGAATGGTCCACCGGTTCTTCTCCGGAGTCGATCCAGGTCGCGACTTTACGAGCCCGATCACGATCCAGGAAAATTCGCAACAAATGTTGGGCTGTCGGGGTGAAGATCAACTGCGTGAACTTTCTTCGCTCGACCTCCATCGCCCTCCCACCGCTGGCCACCGCGGCGGCTACCGCATCGATGGCGGCCTGCAGAGCAGGATAGTGGTGTCGGCGGTCGGCAATCCGGCGCCGCGCGGCGGCCAAGACCAACCACTGTCCCCACGCCATCTGGTCGATCCATGTGCCGGAACGACGTCGTCGCCGCTCGGGTCGATTGGCAACGACTTCGTCGCACTCCTGCGCCCAGGACGTTTCCCATTCGGAGGCTCCGATGAGCCGATCGACCAGGCCCATCTGCTGGGCGCGTTGGGCCGGTATCTGCCGCCCGGTCAAGATCATCTCCAACGCCTGCCGCAAACCCACCAGCATCGGTAACCGCTGCGTGCCACCCCAGCCGGGAATCAATCCCAGGCGGATCTCCGGCAACCCCAGTCGCGTGGCAGCATCGGCGCAGGCGATGCGATAATGGCAGGCCAGCGCCAGTTCCAATCCGCCTCCCAAGCAGGTCCCGCGCAACAGGGCGATTACGGGAATCGATGAGCCGGCGATTCGATCCATCAGCCGGTGTCCCCGCTGGAGAATAGCCGTCACTTCCGGTTCGTCCCTCAGCTCGGCGATCCGATGCACATCGGCGCCCGCCAGGAAGCACGTCGGTTTGCGGCTGGCCAGGGCGATCCACCGCAACTCGCGTGCGTCGTCGCGGATGTGCTGCAGGGCCGATTCCAGCCCTTCCAACATCGCCGCATCCATTACGTTGACCGGACGATGCGGCGAATCCAACCAGATCACCGCTGCCGATGGCAGGTACTCCAGGGTGACGCTGTCGCTGGTGCGAATCTGTTCTGGTCGGTGCATGTGCGTATTCATCGTTCGTTCTCCCACAGCCTACATTGACTCATTGCGTTTCGACCAACATGGCCATTCCCTGGCCTCCCCCGATGCACAGCGATGCAATTCCGATCCCACCCCCTTGCTGTCGCAGTGCCCGAGCCAGGGTCAGGACGATGCGTGCTCCGCTGGCTCCGACGGGATGCCCCAACGCGATCGCGCCGCCGTGTACGTTCAGACGCTGGCGATCCACAGCTCCTAAGCGATGTGGACGATCCAAATACTGCTGGGCAAAGGCATCGGAATCCATGGCAGCCAGACAGGCCAGCACTTGAGCAGCGAACGCTTCGTTGATCTCGAACAGATCGAAGTCGCTGATCTCCATGCCCGTTTCTCGCAAGAGTTTTGCCATTGCGAACACGGGGCCCAATCCCATGCGTCGGGGATCGCAACCGGCCACCGCCACGCGACGAACATAGGCCAACGGAGCGATGCCTAACTGTGCGGCCGTCGATTCCGCAGCCACCAACAGGGCGGTGGCTCCGTCGGTGATTCCACATGAGTTCCCGGCCGTGATGGTGGGTTGGCGATCGGGATGGGCGGCCCGGAAGATGGGACGCAGGGCAGCCAGTTGCTCCAAGGTCTGGCCGGAACGTGGCCCGATATCCGCCTCGATGGGCTTTCCGCCAACGTCGATCGGAGCTATCTCACCCGACAGGAAACAGGCTTGCTGTGCTGCCACCGCGCGCCGATGGCTGTCCAGGGCGAACTGATCCTGGTCTTGGCGAGAGATGTCGAATTCGGCTGCCAGTACCTCGGCCGTCTCCCCCATGTTCAACCCGCAGACCGGGTCGGTCAGCCCCAACCGCAGACCGTGCATCGGTTTGAAATCCCGCGGCCGCATCGCCGCCCACGCGCGGAGTTTTTGCCAGTAGGTCTTGGCGCGCGCCGCCGCCATCAGTTTTCCCTGCAACGACCGGGAGAGCAGCATTGGGATGTTCGACATCGATTCCACTCCGCCAGCAATGGCCAGCTTGCTGCGGCCAGTCAAAATCGCTTGCCAGGCCGCGGCGATCGCTTCCATCCCCGAACCGCAGTTCCGGTTGACCGTGTGCGCGATCGTGCTCTGTGGCAACCCGGCCATCAGCGTGATCACCCGAGCGATGTTGGCCGCGTCGGGTGGTCCAGCGACATTGCCGAACACTACCTCCTCGACTTGCTCGGACGGCAAACCGACGCGTTCCATCAACGCCGTGACCGCGTGG
The DNA here is from genome assembly GCA_003695565.1 of Planctomycetota bacterium. Taxonomy (GTDB): domain Bacteria; phylum Planctomycetota; class Planctomycetia; order Pirellulales; family Pirellulaceae; genus Aureliella. Next base: position 4,422 of record RFIQ01000221.1, read on the forward strand.
CGTCCCAGTGCAACCGCTGGAACGTCGGCCAACGCGCCAAAGGCTTTGGCCTGCGGCGTGCGAATGCCTGCCAGAATTGCCAAGCGCTCGTTCATGCTTCACCTCCTGCCGGTGCTCCGGCCTGTTCCGAGTTGCCCCTGGCGGCTATTTCGGTTGTGGTGGTTGACGCGTCGGAGGCTCCCTGTTGCAAGCCGCGCAGCTCGCGCCGCACGACTTTGCCCAAGAAGTTGCGCGGCAGATCCCCCTCGACGCGTTCCCACAATCGCGGGCGCATGTGGGCTGCCAATCTCTGGCGACAGAATGCATCCATGCGATGGGGATCCCACGCGGCCCCAGGCTCCATCACCACAAACGCCTTGACGATTTCGCCGCGGTCCGGATCTGGCACGCCCACGACTGCGGCCTCCCGCACTCCTTCGCACTGAACCAGAACCGCTTCGACCTCCGCCGGGTAGACGTTGAATCCATTGGTGATGATCAGGTCCTTCTTGCGGTCCACGATTTCGTAGAAACCGTCGGCACGGCAACGAGCCAAATCGCCCGTGTAGAGCCAACCACCCCGCAACACTGCGTCGGTGGCCGCCGGGTTCTTCCAGTAGCCCAGCATTACTTGCGGCCCCATCACCACCAATTCGCCCACCTGGCCCACCGGGATTTCCTGGCCGCCATCTTGCGGATCTACGATGCGGCAATAGGTATCCGGCAGGGGCAATCCGATCGTGCCCCACACGTTCGAACCATCCAACGGTCCCACGTGGGTAACCGGCGACGCTTCCGACAAACCATATCCCTCGACCACCAGGGCTCCGGTGTGTTCGGCGAACTCCTGCCCGATCGCCGGGTCGAGCGCGGCCCCGCCCGAAATGACCCACTTGAGGCTGGACAAGTCGGCTGGGCGCTGTCGCAATTCTTTGTTCAAAGCGGCCAGCATGGCTGGCACTGCGTGCAGCACCGTAGGCCGCTTCTGGACCATCACCCGCAGCATTTGCCGAGGATGGAATCGGGGCAAGACCACCAACGTCGCCCCCAGGGCGAAACCCGTGTTGAGAATGGCCGACATGCCATAACTGTGGAAAAATGGCAATACCGCCATCAGCGTCTCTTGGCCCATCGACGCACCAGCCCAGAACAATTGTTGCCAGGCATTGCACACCAGATTGCGATGGCTCAGCGTCACTGCTTTGGGTACCCCGGTCGTACCGCTGGTGCCAAGAATGTAGGCCGGATCGCGGTGCGGCAACACTTCCACTGGCGTCCACTGCTGCGGTGCCGAAGTGATGGCTTCACGGAATCCGATCTCGGTCCTGCCGTACCCGAACGTCAGGCGTCCCGTACGCTGGGCGCGTACCGCCAAGTACCCGGCTTTCTTGAGCGCCGGCAGATGATCGGCCAGCGACACGTACACCGTCTGTTGAATCAAATCGCGCGCCCCGGCCAGCAGGGGATCGAGTACATCCAAACAAATGACCGTGTCGCACTCGGTCAACTCCAGCATCCGCCGGATGTCGTCCGCAACCGCCAACGGGCTGAGGGTCACTACGACTCCACCGGCGCGCCAGATCGCCGGCAGAGCGATCGCGTACTCGGGACAATTCGGCAGCAGAACGCCGACGCGCCGACCAGCCAGGATCCCTCGCGATTGCAACCAGGCGGCCAATCGAAGGCTGGCCTCATGCAGTTCGCGATAGGTCCAGGTACGGCCCAGAAAATCGATCGCCGTCCGATCCGGGACTTGCTGAAACGCGCGTTCCATCAACCCCCACGCCGGCATCGTCGGGTAATGCAAGCGCCGAGGGACTCCAGCCGGATAACGCAACGGGGCCAGATCCGGCCAAGCAGTGGACGCCGCGACAGGAGAAGGCACCGCGACTCGCGGATCGGTATTTCGTTCGCCATGCATCGTCGACATCGCACACCTCCTTCCGCGCCGCGACAGATGGCCGGGTCGATCGGCTGGTCAGCACAACGATGATGACGACGTGAGCGGCGGGATCGGCGCGTCGACCGAATCGGGGGAGGCGGACCCCGCTGCCCAAAGCCATCTCGCGGTGCTGCCGAACCGAATTCGGTCGCAGCCACCACAGCGCTTTGGGGCTCTCGGTTAATGGAATCAAGCAACAGACAAGACTGCGTTTCAAGCGACAAGCCGGCGTCTCCACGCCATCGATCCCTCAATTCAATCATCCCCCGCGTCCATCCTAATGTCAAGTTTTTTTGCTTAAATACGCCATTAAGGTTGTGAATTCTTGCACAAAGGGCCGGTGCGCCGGTGCGGGTGAGCCTGCAGCAACGCCTCGCCTGCGGCCCAGGCGGCGCGCCATCGACCGGCTGGTGCTCTGTCCAGCCTTGGTTGAAGGGTAGCCGCGTGCCCGGCGAAGTCAGTCAGCTTGCGAGAGAGGCACGGTGAGGCATTGCCAGCAAGATGCTTGCCGCTTTTCAAATAGGACAGAGCGCCTACGGAGTGACCGTCGGCGACGACTGAGACGCAATTGCATGCTTGCGGCGGACGCGCATATTGATCGACTCGACCAACAGCGAGAAGGCCATGGCGAAGTAGATGTAGCCCTTGTTGATGGGGCGACCGATGCCTTCGGCACAAAGCATCACCCCGATTAACAACAAGAAACTCAGGGCCAGCATTTTGATCGTGGGGTGGCGCTGCACGAACTCGCCAACTTGGTTGGCAAAGGCGATCATAACCAGAATGGCCAACACGATGGCGGCGATCATCACCCACAACTGGTCCGCCATACCCACGGCCGTAATCACGCTGTCGAGCGAAAAGATGATGTCCATGACTGCGATCTGCAGCACGACCGACAGCATGGCCGGTTGGCGGCTGCCCGGGCCGCGGTTACCACCGGTGGTGCCGGTCCGGGCATCAGCCGGTGGCAATTCGACCTCTTCGTGAATCTCCCGCACGCTACTGTAAATAAGAAACAACCCGCCGGCCAACAGGATCAAATCCCGCCAGGTCACGACGACGAATTCCTCCCAGGCGTGGGAGTCGAACCATTGCTGCGGGGCCTCCCCATGCGAATCGTCTACGGGACTGGGATCATGCCAGGGACCGGATGGCTCGTCCAGGTAGAACTGGGACTTCAATCCCTCGAGCGGCAGCAATGCGTCCAACCGCAACAGAGGGCTTTGCAATTGCATGACCCAGTAAATGCTGCACAGCAGCAGGACGCGCGTTACCAGGGCCAGCAACAATCCGTACCGCCGGCCCGCCGCCCGATGGCGACTGGGCAAGCGAGCCGTAGCCACCGACAGGAACACGAGGTTGTCGATACCCAGAATGATCTCCATGGCGGTCAGCGCGATCAGGGCTGCGATGGCTTCGAACATGCGGATTTTCCTATATGGAAGTGTCGCGGCAGGCCCTCTTTGTCGCGCTGGCAGGACGTTCGAACTCTTCGCATGGCTGCCCGGATCAGGAGAATCCCAGCCACTGGCGCACGACGGGCCCCAGCAGACTGTACAGGGCCAGGGCGATCAAGCCTAGGTAGCTCAGCGGTCGCACGCGTTGATCGCCCAACCAGGTGCCGAAACGCAAGCCCAGCATGGCTGCCGCAATCACCCCGGGCACCGCCAGCAGGGCGACCAACATGGCCAACCACACGGCGGAACCGTAACGCCAGGCCAACAGTGCGATTTGCGGCGGAAAATTCGCGATGTAGACCGTGAACAGAAATGCACGCACGCGATCGACAGGGTACCGTTGCCCATGCACCCACAGCACCATTGGCGGGCCGCTCATCCCAGTCAACCCCTGCAGAATGCCACTACCGCCGAAAACGACCAGCATCCAGTACCAGCGCCGCGCCGATTTCCACTCGATACCCACAAAGCCCTGCAGGATGACGGCGAACAAGATTATCGCACCAACCAACTGCTGAATCCGGTACTGGGGCCAGGTCAGGACCCAGCCCATGCCGATGATGCCGATCGGCAGGAAAGCCAGACGCAGGGCGATCGGAACGGCTACTTCGCGCGGTGTGATGCTGTGCCGCAATCTCCAAACCGCGAACAGATTCTGCGGCAGCATGGCGGTGATGATCAACACTTGGGCTGTCATCAAGTCGTTGCCAGCCCAGATCAACAAGGGTAGCCCGAACAGGGCGGCGGCGAATCCAACCGTGGCTTGAATGAACGATGCCGCGGCCAGGATCAGGATGGACCATGCCGTCCGTTGGCTGAGCAGCAGGTCCAGCAGATCGGCGGCAGCCGGGTCGCTGAGCATCAATCCATCCACGCCATTACCATCCCTATGGGTTCCCTCTTGCCAACTGGCCCGCCGCGACCGCGCCCTGCCCCAAACCCAACACCAGGGCTCACCCCTCCAGGGATGACGACCGAAAATCGGCCCAATGCCAACGCCGCATTCCGATGCTACTGTTTGATCTCGAACCACACAGCGGGTTCTTCTCCCGGGTTGAACTTGAACACCGCTCGAGCTCGAGGATCGACGACCACCAACGCGCCGTCGACCGCGGTGATGCCCACAGGATTGTCCAACGGCGGCCCAGCGTGCAGGATCTGCGGAGCGGACTCTCCGGCCACCTTCCAAACCGCTTTCTTATAGCCGTCGGTTACGAATGCGGTGCCCGATGCGTCAACGTAGACCTGATGCGGAAAATCGAACACCCGCTCCTTTACAACGGGTTCCACAGATCCGTCGTCCGCCACGCGGATTAATTGCTGCTGGTTCTGGGAAACGACCCACACCCGGTCTTGCCCATCGACGAACACGCCGCGCGGATTCACCTGGGCGATTGCCTGGGGTGCAGATTCTCCTGGAGGAATCTTGAACAAAGTGCGCAACTCCAAATCGGCGACATAGATCGACCCGTCGGACGCCAGGGCGATATCCATCGGAATTCCAATCTTGCCTCCAGTGATCGGTTCGGCCTGGTCCTGACCGGCCACTCGGTAGACGTCGCGCGTGGCCGAATCCCCGACCAGTACGGTCCCATCCCCGGTTACGGCGACACACCGCGGAGCGTTCAGAGGCGTGCGGTACTTGGGGGATGCCTGGTAGAAAACGGACAACGTACCCTCTTTCCAACGCCACACGCCCGGCAGATTGCGGTCGACGACGTACACCGACCCGTCCGGTGCGACCGCCGCATCCAGCGGGTAAAAGGGCAAGCGGGGGGCCAACGGTCCGGCTTGTTGGGCGTGCAGATCCAACGGCCTCGCGCCCAGGACTAGACTCAGGGCCGCGGCAACCAACAGCCCTCGGCTGACTAGAATCGCCAATCGCATAATGAGGAATCCTCGTCGGGGTTCGATGCGAACAGAACCTCAGCCCAATCCAACGCACTGGGGGCCGGTTCGGCGTACTATGGTAGTCCATCCGGGCGCGGCGCACAGCCTGACCCCCGGTCCCTTGTCATGGGCAGGCGGTCCTTCTGCCCAGGCCCCTACACCGCGGGTCAGAGCATGTAGTCGCCCGCCAGTCCCTGGCGGAAACGCTACACCGCAGGACAGAGTCGCTCAGACCGCTCGCCCGGCCCGGCGTCATGGCTAAAATGGGTTTACCAGGCGCTGCCGCGCTGCCGCAGCGGTGCGGCCGGTTACCGATACTCGCACGGATCCACCAGCAACCCATGACTATCCAACGCAATCCCACTCGACCGGTTCGCATCGGACGGGTCACCGTGGGAGGTGGCCACGCCATCGCCGTTCAAAGCATGACAGCCACTCGAACGCAGGACGTCGATGCTACCGTAGCACTCGTCAACGCGTTGGAGGAGGCAGGGGCCGACATCGTCCGCATCGCGGTCGACAGCGAAAAGGACGCGGCCGCCCTGGCGGAAATACGGCGGCAAACCACAGCCACCCTGTCGGTCGATTTGCAAGAGAATTACCGCCTGGCCGAACGGGTTGCCCCGCATGTCGATAAGATCCGGTACAATCCCGGGCACCTGTATCACCACCAGCGGCACTTGCCGTGGCAGGAGAAGGTGCGTTTCATCGCCAGCGTGGCGGAAGATCACGATTGTGCCCTCCGTGTCGGCGTCAATTGCGGTAGCGTCGATCCTGAGAAGAAGAAACAGTTCGCCCCCGACGACGACGTGGGACCGATCCTGCACAGCGGACTGGAACATTGCGAATTCCTAGACGACATCGGGTTCACCCGCTATGTCGTTTCGCTGAAGGATAGCGATCCGGCGAAAGTTGTTGCCATCAACCGCGCCTTCGCCCAGGCCCGGCCGGACGTGCCGCTGCACTTGGGAGTTACCGAAGCCGGCCTGCCACCGGACGGCATCATCAAGACCCGCATCGCGTTTGAACAACTGATCGGTCGCGGAATCGGAGATACGGTCCGCGTGTCGCTGACGGTGCCCAACGATCAGAAGTGGCAGGAAATCGCCGCCGCGCGCGAGATCATCGAGGACATCCAGGCTGGGCGATTGCGGAGTGTCGTTGCGCTGGATCCCTCGCACTTGAATATCATCTCCTGCCCCAGTTGTTCTCGCGTCGAGAACGAAGCGTTTGTTGAATTGGCACAAGAGGTCAAGAAGAGGACTGCCTACGCGCGCGATTACGCGATCACGATCGCCGTGATGGGGTGCCGTGTCAACGGTCCCGGCGAGACCGACGACGCCGATTTGGGCCTGTGGTGCGGCCCGACTCGAGTCAACTTGAAACGCGGTACCGAGACGGTGGGAGCGTTCACCTACGACGAGATCCTGGATCGGTTGCAGGAAGAGCTCGATGCACTGATCGAAGCCAAGACGCGGGCCCCAGCGCCCGGCTGATCGCACGTGGTCGCTCCGTTGCCGCGGACCTTGACCGCGGTTGCCAACGGTGCGCAGACAACAATTGTTTCAACATCGTACATTGGGAGGAAGAATGATGGCCCGTGACTTTAGTATTGTGCCCGACGAAGCGGAATTGTCAGCTCTGGGGCGAGATTTGCGATTCTATCCGGTGCACAACGATCACCCGCGAGTGTTGACCACCGGTGAGATTGAAGCCTTCAATCGCGACGGCTTTTTGTCGGGGCTGGATGTATTCGACGAGTCCGAAATCGCTGAGATCCGCGCCTATTTCGACGATCTGCTCGATCGCGTATTGGCCTCCGGCGGCGACAGTTATTCGATCAGCTCGGCGCACCTGAAGTACGGCCCGGTCTATGATATCCTGACCGATCGTCGCATCGTCGATTATGTCGGCGACCTGCTAGGAGAAAACGTCATCGCCTGGGGCTCGCACTTTTTCTGCAAATTACCTGGCGATGGCAAGGCGGTGGCTTGGCACCAGGATGCCAGCTACTGGCCGTTGTCCCCTTCGAAAGCGGTCACGGTGTGGTTGGCCATCGATGATGCGGATCGGGAGAACGCCTGTGTCAAGTTCGTGGCCGGATCGCACCAGGTGGGCCATTTGACCTACCGGCCCAGCAAGCCGGAAGATCACAATGTGTTGAACCAGACGATCGACAACCCGGAACAGTATGGCGACATCATTTACAACGAGCTGACCGCAGGTCAGATTTCGATCCACAGCGACCTGCTGCTGCATGGTAGTGAAGAAAACCAATCGCGGCGGCGGCGTTGCGGATTGACCCTGCGATACTGCAGCGCCGACGTGCGGGCCGAATTGGGATGGAACGAAAAGGGCGTCCACGTGCGTGGCACTGACCCGCTCGGTCACTGGGCGAACAATCCCCGCCCGGAGAATGCTTGAGAGCGGAATCGGCTCGCGCCGCTCCTCAGGGGCGGGCCGCGCGCGCCGCAACCTCGCCCACGTAATTCGAGGCACCCCCGGTACAATTTCTTCCATGGGGCGCACAAACTGGCTTTGCGGATGAAGGTGAAGCAAGTCAATCACCGAGAGGGTATATTGACAGAAGCGGGCAATTGCCGAAAATCGTCGGTTCGATTGCGGATGTGGCGGAATTGGCAGACGCGCTAGGTTCAGGTCCTAGTGGGAGTAACATCCCGTGGAGGTTCAAATCCTCTCATCCGCACTGCTTTGTCAGCTGTTCGGGCTCATCTCTGATTGCTGGGCCCCGGCACTTCGGCGCCCCGTCGGAGGGCTCGCCTTGGGGGCCTCACGAACATCCGGTGGGCGTTGTGCCGACGATGCCCATCGCGCCGGTCCCCTTGGCCGGACGGCATAGGGACTCTTTCGATGTGGCGGTGCGAAGTTGCCTGTTGCCTGCCGCAATTGCTGGAGCATGGTCAGCTCTGTCCCGTTGCATGCGTCGGCTTGCCGTTCGTAGTCCCGTTTCAATCGGTCCCGTGCGCCGTAGAGAATCGTACTCGACAGCAGGTCCGAGACTTGCAGTCGCCACCATCGCTAGCTTTCGACCCGGCCGCCCCACCACGTATCGGACGCCAGTGAGGTAGGATCTAGGCTGTGGGGATCCCTCCCGTGATGAATGCCGGGTTCCGATCGCGCGCCAACAGCGGCCTAAATCGGGGTAGAATCAGGGCGGAAGCACGATTGCAGCAGGGGCAGACAGCCTGCATTGCGGAAACTCAAAGGAGCGAGATGGAATCGGATTTCACGCAGCAACAATCTTTGACCGGTCTGCAAAAGGCCGAGCAACTCAGCTTGCAAGCCGCACCGCCGTCGGAGATCCCGGGCTACCGCGTCGATCGGTTGTTGGGGCAGGGTGCGTTCGGCCAGGTCTGGTTGGGGTACGATCGCAATACCGGTCGTTCGGTGGCGATCAAGTTCTATACCCACCCGGGGGCCATCGACACGGACTTGATCGATCGGGAGGTGCGGCATCTGGTCAGCATGTCGACCGGCCGGCACATCGTGCAGATTTTGGCCGTGGGATGGGAGGCGGAACCACCCTACTACGTAATGGAGTATCTGGAGAACGGTTCCCTGGAAGATCTCATCCGAGCCCGGGGCGCCTTGGATATTCCCGAAGCGGTACAGTACTTCCGAGCCATCGCGGTGGGCCTCTCGTACGCTCACTCCAAAGGGGTGTTTCATTGCGATTTGAAGCCGGCCAACGTGATGCTGGACCACGACTGGCAGCCGCGGATTGCCGATTTTGGGCAAAGTCGCATGTCGGACGACCAATCCCCGTCCTTGGGGACTCTCTTCTTCATGGCTCCCGAACAAGCCGATTTGCAGTCAGCGCCGGACGCGGCCTGGGACGTTTACGCCCTGGGGGCCATTGCTTATTGCATGCTGGTCGGCAGTCCTCCGCATCGCACACCCGACATCGTGGAGAC
>RFIQ01000222.1 GCA_003695565.1 Planctomycetota bacterium
ACTGCATCTTGGCGGCCAATTCATAGCTGCGAATGCGAGCCTCCAGCCGTGAGTCGCCGGGGCGCGCTTGCATGTGATCGCGATTCAACTGAGTCAGAACCGACAGAGTCGCCCGTTCGCTCGCCTCCGAAATGTAATCAGCCTGAGGATGCAGGTCAGCAATCGGATGGGGCGTTCCCGGCCGAATCACGGTCCCTTGATGTCGGGTCGGCAAGAACGCGGCACTCCAGTTCTTGGGGCCATTCGAGGCGAATCCGCGGCGGTCGGGGAGCACCACGAAGGTGGGCAGGTTTTCGTTCAAGCTGCCCAGGGCATAGCTGACCCAACATCCCATGCCCGGAAAACCGGGTGTATCGAATCCCGTCGCCTGAAGGTAGGTTGCCTGGCTGTGGACACCGGTCTTCCCAACCAAGTTGTGAACGAACGCCATGTCATCGACGACTTCACCCAGCGGCGAGACGACTTCACTGAGATACTTGCCGCATTCGCCATAGGGACGAAACCGAAACGGCGATCGCATCCATGGACCAAGTCCATTCTGAAATGCCTCCACGTGTTCACCGAAATCGGACGGCTCGCCATGGTGTTTTTCCAATGCCGGTTTGTAATCGAACAAGTCGATGTGACTTGCCGCGCCGCTCATGAAGAGCTGAACCACTCGCTTGGCCTTCGCCGGATGATGCAGAACCTTGACGGCCGCACCCTGTCCCGGAGTTGCCGATGCCAGGAGGCCTTCGTCCTGCAGCAGACCGAGCAACGCCAAACTGCCGAAGCCGGAACCGAGTTGTTGAAGGAATGGTCGCCGCAACATGAGAACACCGGTTCTTATCTAATCGATGAAAACGAACTCGTTCAAATTCAACAGTAGCCGACATAGGTTTTTCGTGCCGTGCCGGTCGACATATTTCAGCAACAGTTGTTTTTGCTGATCAGTTGGTTCATGCCCGGCAACAAGCCAAAAGCCGCGTGCGACGAGCTGTTCGACGCTCACAGAATCGCGCTCGAGACGATCCGCAAAATGTTCCGCCATGCGAGTCATGAATTTGTTATTCAGCAGTGACAGCGCTTGAGGAGCGGTTAATGTTTCGATTCGTTTGGGAACACTTTGAGACGAATCGGCGCAATCGAGTGTCGTCATGAACGGATCGGGTTGGCTGCGCACGATGAATCGATAAACGCTTCGCCGGTGCGACGCGGGATCATCGGGGTCGTGTTTGTGGTATTCGTAATGAGGCGAGTGTTCCGGACGCTCCAAGACGAATTGTTGAAAACCTGGCCCGAACATCCGCAGGTCCAGCTTGCCGCTGACCGCGAGCACAGAATCGCGGATCTCTTCCGCCGATAAGCGTCGGCGGTTCATGCGCCACAAGTAGATATTCTCGCTGTCGTGTCGACGGTTGTGCGGATCGTCGGCCGACGACTGACGATACACCGAACTGGTAACAATCAAGCGGTGCAGCCGTTTCATCGACTGGCCGTTGTCTCGGAATTCGACGGCCAACCAATCGAGCAATTCGGGATGCGATGGGCGTTTGCCCATTCGACCAAAGTCATTCGGAGAGTCAACGATGCCGCGGCCGAAGTGATACAGCCAAATGCGATTCACGATCGATCGCCAGGTGAGTGGATTGTCGGGGCGAACGATCCACTGGGCCAAAGCGATTCGTCGTTCTTTCTCGGAGTGATCGGCTGGCAGATCAAATCGAGAAGGGACTCCAGGAATGATGGGAATTGTTCCGGGATCAACCAAGTCGCCGGGAGAAAGAATGTCACCGCGATGGAGCACGTGGATTCGACGCGGCTTGCCCCCGTTTGCGCCGGTCCCTTGAAAGGCTCCGCTGCCGGTATAGACGGTTCCTGCGTAGACCATGTGTGGTTTCGGCAGACGTTCTATTTCACTTTGGATCGCCTCGCGGGCGTCGTGCAGCCGGTCGAGCTCCGCCAGTATCGGCTGGTCGATATTCGCTTCCAGTAGTGCAATTCGCTGTCTACGGAGCTCCTGTATCGCGCGCTCGTCCTCATCTTTGCGATCCCGTCCGGGAAAAATGCCGTCGACCAGATTCGTTCTCTGCCAACGAGGCGGTGCTTCGATGGAATCGAGGGATGTGACTTTCTTGCCGAGCGTGATATTGTTACCCGCCGAATCGAAGGCCTGTAATTCAGCCAACGCAAAGATGTAATCGCTTCTTCGTTCCGCCAGTTTCATGGCTGTGAAGCGGATGAAACGGCCGGTTGTGGAGGGAATGCGGATCTCTTGAGGCTCTGTTCCCGGATTGGGAAAGTCGGACGCGGTTTGATCGACAACCAAACGGCTTGTGCCGAACTCCGGATCATCGGAGATCGCGATTTGGAAGCGTAACGGGAAACCGAAACCGGCTCCGATGCCGCCGAAATCGTCGTGGCAGGCGGCATAGACGATGCGAGTCACTTCGCGGCTTCGTCCCAGATCGACTTGCACCCACTTGATAACATCAGCCCGTTTTTCGATCCGACTGTGATAACCGAATTCCGGTTGCTGGCTGTCCGACGTCTGTTGCTGCAGGCTCTCGATGCGGCGATCGAGTCGGTTGAGTTGATCGCCGATTTTGGCGGCGATCAATTGTTCGATATCTTGCCGCCGTTGGTCCAGTTGTTCCAGCTCTTGCTGCAATTGCCAGCGTCTCGCCGCAATCGCAGGATCGGGGTCGTAGGGCCGATCGGCACGATCCAGTGCGGCAAAGACGGCCTGCAGCGAATAGTAATGTTCTTGCGTGATGGGATCGAATTTGTGATTGTGGCAACGAGCGCACTGAACGGTGACGCTGCAGAAAGTGTTCATCGTCGACGTGACCATGTCGTCCCGATCGAGGTGACGCGCGATCTGGCCGTCAATCTTTGTTTCCGGTACTTCGGCGTGGCCAATGAAGTCCCAAGGACCCGCCGAGATGAATCCGGTGGCCGTGATGCCTTCGGGCGATTCGGGCCACAACGCGTCTCCAGCGATCTGCTCCCGGACGAACCGGGAATACGGTTTGTCTTGATTGAAGGCGCGGACGACGTAATCTCGATAGGGCCACGCATTGGGGCGAGGTTTGTCTTTGTCATAGCCATGCGTGTCTGCGTAATGGACGACGTCGAGCCAATGCCGAGCCCAGCGTTCTCCATACCTTGGCGAAGCCAGAAGCCGATCGACCAGGCGTTCATAAGCCAGCGGGTCCGGATCGGCAACGAAAGCGGTGACCTCTTCCGGCGTTGGTGGCAGCCCCAGCAAATCGAAGTAAATCCGACGGATCAGGGTCGAACGATCCGCTTCATCGGAGGCCGCCAGCCCGCGTTCATCCAGCTTCTGCTGAATGAACGCGTCGATCGGCGTTCTTTGGCGCAAACGCCGCCGCGTTGAGTCGGACCGCCGAGGCTTTTCCAGCGAGGTGGTCTGATTGTGGGCTTGGAGTATCTCGGAGTTATCGGGAACCGGCGGAGGCTGCAAAGGACGTAACGACCACCAGTCCAAGTCACGGACGACCGCTTCCTCGATGCGAAACGCTTCTGGCCAACGAGCTCCCTGCTCGATCCACCGGCGTAGGACGTCGATCTCTTCCGTCGTCAAAGGCGATTCATCCTTGGGCATCTGGGCTTGACCATTTTCCGGAATGACCACCTCGAGCAGATAGCTAGACGAAGAGTCATTGGGAACGACGAATGCGCTTTCGAATATGCCCTTTCCCGATTGGATCGAAAAATCACCCTTTCGATCATGGTCGTTGTGGCATCCCAAACACCGCCGCTGAAGAATCGATGCCACTTGCGCGAACAGCGCGTCAGGTTCCGCAGATTCACCGGCGGACAACGCGGGAGCGAGCGTCCAGAAAAACGCCCAGGCGATGGTCAGTAGCGTGCAATAACGGACCACTTTTCGATGCGTCCTCTTCAATCTTGCTTCTGATGGTGGAGAACGTGCGGCGTCGGCCGACGAGCTGACATAGCAGGGTCGTGCCGACTGCGGCGTCGCCGGTTGGATCGTTTACTACGCCAGCGGACATCGCGTCAGTATACAGCAGGCTGGCGATGGTTTCCGCATATTCATTCATAGGATGCACCGATGACCGCGCGCCTTCTGGCGTTGGCGCCCATCTAAGTGTGCATTCCTCAGGAAGCGGCATCTATCAGGCGGACCAATCATGCATCCGCGTTACGCTGTACAAGTGGAATCGTGGTCGTGGGTGTTGCCATTGGCTACCTGCTGCGGGGGAGTACCACGTGGCTTGCAGCCGCCGGATGCAAGTCGGACCGGTATTTGAGA
>RFIQ01000223.1 GCA_003695565.1 Planctomycetota bacterium
CCAGTGATTGCCGATGTCGAACTGCATGCCTACCCAGGGCGAATTCAGTTCGTCGATGTAACGCACAAACTTATCCGCCGTTTGGTTGGCGGGGCCATCATGATCGTAGCAAAAGTGATTCCAGACATTCTCGACAGCAATGTACACGCCGTATTCGGCGGCGACCGGCAGGGCCTGCCGAATGTTGTGGATCGACCGCTCCCAAACCTCTTGCTCCGTACCGTCCTTGCCATGCCCTACGACCAGCAAGGTGGTGTGACCGCCCACGGCATGCGTCTCGCGGATGGCAGCCTTCAAGTCCTCCAACGCCTGCTGCCTTACTTTGGGATCGGGATCCGAATGACGCACCTGCCAGTGCCTTGCACCGACCGTGCCATCGACCGGCAAACCGGTTGCGTCAATGGCCCGCCGTGTTGCTTCCACGTCGATGCCGGGGCTGTTCAGCTCGATTCCGTCGAAGCCGGCCTGCCGTGCGACGTCGAACTTGGCCGTCAGGTCACCAGGGACTTTGACCATGCCGATCTTCAACGTTTTCAAGAACTTGCGAGGGGCCGCTGTATGCTGGACGTCGCCGGGCGAGGCCAGGCCAACCCTTCCCAGAGTTCCCAACGCCGCAGTCGCAGCGGCAGAGCCTTGGAGGAAACTGCGTCGGGTGTTGTCGAAGTTGCGATCCGCCATGGTGTTGCTCCTGAATCGAAAGGGGAGAGTTCTCGTTGGTAGGACATGAGGCATGCAAGGAACCAGCCCTTAATCTAACCTAGTCGGCGCGAGAATGCTGCCGGCCCGCCCCGCCGCTTCATGCGAATCCCCCGATAGCGGTTCTCCGCTCCCCGCCGGTGGCCTTCCCGACCGACGGAACTTCGCGCCCGTCGCTGACTTCCCGCTGCGATGCATCTGCCGCGAACCGACGGTCAGCCACGTACGGCGGCAACCCCGCAATACCCTGCTCGGCGAACACCGCGTGATGGGCGGATAGCATGTGGGAAGAGGGGAAACGCCGTCCATCACGCCTCTGTGCGGTGCTATTGGGCACAGCGGCGTTGGCCCTGGCCAAGCGGCGGGTGGGGCGCACTGACAGTCGGAAGATGAAGATAAGGTATGGGGCTCGCGTTAGAAGCCGAGCCGAATCGAGAAACCGCTGTGCGCCGGGTAGTGGTAATGGTGGAACCCGTGGTGATGCCAGGGGGCACAGTGATACCGATAGTAAACGGGCGCTTCCTCGACGATGACCGGCCGCACGACGCGTGGTTGGACGACCACCGGAGGCGATTGTGTCCAGGTCGGTGCCGCGGCAGGGGCGGCGGCCGAGGCGCGTACCAATTCGGTCGCCAAGGGGGCGCGCTGGTAAGCTTCGATCAAGGAGTCGCGAACCCCCTGATTGTGCAGCTCGATGATTTCGGCGATCTCCAAGCGACGCGGAACCCCCTTTTGCTGCAGTTGGGAGATAACCAGTGCATCGCTGACCCCGCTCTGCGACATGCGCAGCAGATCCGCTGGGTGGACGGCCGCCCGAGCGACCGCCTGCTGGGTTTGCTGCTGCGCGTAGGCTTGCTGTTGAGCGTAGTAGGCTTGTTGTCGATAGTAGTACTCGCGTTGCCGGGCCAATTCCTCGTCCTGACTCTTACCGATCAACCCACCCGTCAATGCTCCGACAGCACCGCCAATCAACGCGCCTTCCGGCGTTTCGTCGTTTTGATGCCCGATGATACCACCAATAATCGCGCCGACCGTCCCCCCAACGGCGGCACCCTCCCGTCCCCGGGACTGGGCCAACGCGGTTGCGGGCGCGACCATCGAGCAAAAAACGGTGCAAGATGCGGCGAATATAGTCCAGCGGAAACAACGCATGGTAGCGATTCCTGTGAGCGATGCCGGTCGAGACGGTGCCAGGCCAGCCAACAGAGTGGCTTTGGATCGAGTTCCCCGCCGGAGGTGAGCTGCGGGTATCTCTTATATCGACGTACCAAATCCCGGTAGTTGAAGTAAAGGCGGCGTTCGGAGCGGGGCAGTTCAGCAGCGCGCAGTACCGCCTTCAGGCACCAATTCCTGCTAAGCGCCAGCGTTTGCAGTCCCAGGTTCAGGGGGGCCAAAGCATCCCGGGGGAAAGTCCCCCGGGATGGCCTGGCGATTTGCAATTAAATGCCTAAGGCGTGGCCTGCGGCATTTCCGCATGTGTTATGCGGCGGCTGGACGCAAGTAGCCTTCCAACAACTTGGTTCGCTGGGGGTGCTTCAGCTTCTGCACCGCCTTTGCCTCGATCTGCCGCACGCGTTCGCGGGTCACCTTGAAGATCCGGCCCACCTCCTCCAGCGTGTAGGAGTAACCGTCGACCAGCCCGTACCGTAGTCGAATGATCTCGCGTTCACGGAAAGTCAACGATTTTAGCATCGTTTCGATCCGATCGCGCAGTACGGAGTTGTCGGAGTTGTCCACCGGGTCACCATGCGACGAGTCTTCGATGAACTCGCCGAAGGCATTGTCTTCTCCTTCGCCGACCGGACGATCCAGGCTGGCGGGATGGTTACCGATGTCCAGCACGCGGCGAACCTCCTCGACCGGCAATTCGATGCGCTGGGCGATTTCTTGCGTCGAGGGCTCGCGGCCCAGTTCCTGCGTCAGTACTTTCTGAATCTGCCGCAGCTTCGACAACACATCGATCATGTGCACCGGGATGCGGATGGTGCGCGCCTGATCCGCGATGGCCCGCGTGATGGCCTGTCGAATCCACCAGGTGGCGTACGTCGAGAACTTGAATCCGCGGCGGTATTCGTACTTGTCCACGGCCCGCATCAGTCCCGTATTCCCTTCCTGGATCAGATCCAGGAAACTCATGCCGCGGTTGCGGTACTTCTTGGCGATCGACACGACCAACCGCAGGTTTCCCTGCGACAGTTCGCGTTTGACGGCCTCGAACTCCTTGTAATGCCGGGTGAATTCCTGGCATCGGCGGCGCAGCGATCGGGGGCTCTCTTCCGTTTGCACGATCAATCGCCGCAGTTCCTGGCGCAGTTGTTCGCATTGCCGGGTTCGCAGGGGATTGTTCTCCAGCAGGGCGATCCGCTGTTGCAGCAACTCCATGCGGTCGGCAATCCGTTCCAACTGAGCCATGTTGGGAATCACCCGCCGCGAACGCAGGCTGAGTTCTTCCACCAACATCACGCATTTGTATCGCAGCCGCACGTATTCCCGTACGCAGCGGGCCTTGACATCGGCCGGCGTACTGCGACGTACGATTTGCAAGAAGACTTGTTGCTTGCGGTGCATCAATTCGTTCAAAGTGCGCAAGTTGTGCGGCATGCGACGCGTGATCTGGTCCTTGGTCAACCGCTCGGTCAAGGAGACTTTGATCGTCCGATCGAATGGGAGTTCCCCGCGATGCACGCGGTTGAGAATCTGCACCGTGTGTCGCAGAGCCAAGGCGTTACCCAGCAGGCTGCGGCGAAAGCGTTTGCGCGTGATTTCAATCTTTTTCGCCAAAGCGATCTCTTCCTCCCGCGACAGCAGGGGAATCGCCGACATCTGGCTCAGATACAGCCGCACCGGATCGTCGCTGAGCTTCGGCTCGAACCGTTCAGCGCCGTAGCTGGACGCGGGCTTTTCCGCCGGACAGGGAGCTTCATCGGCGGCTTGTTCTTCCTCCGGTTCGGTGAATAAACGCAGTGGACTGCCACTGCTGGTGGCCGCAGGCTGGCCGGCCGGCGGCTGGTCCACCAGGGG
>RFIQ01000224.1 GCA_003695565.1 Planctomycetota bacterium
TGCTCCCGTTATCCGATCTGGTGTTTTTTCCGCAGGCCACCCAAGCCATGCACCTCACCGAACCCCTAGACCGCCATCTGGTGCGAGATGCATTGCACGAGGATCGGTTGGTCGCACTGGGTTTGAGGGAATCCGAGCCCGCAGGGCATCCGCCGCGCGTGGCCCCGGTCGTATGCGTGGCCAAGATTCTGGCGGATACCGAACTCGAGGATGGCAGCTACAACCTGATGCTGCTGGGCCTCAAGCGAGCGCGGATCCAAGAGAGCTGGCAAGCCGCAGGCGGTTATCTGCAAGCGCGGGTAGAAATCTGGGAGGACGTGTACCCGCCAGAAGAGGCTGCCGCGCGCCCCGCCCATGTGCGCCGCTTGGAACAACTGTTTTCGCATTTGCATCCGGGAGTCATGCAAAGCCAGGAGCTGTTCAGTCCTTTGTTCGGTCGCGACGTGCCTTTGGGAACCCTGACCGATTCGATCGCCTTCATGCTCGATCTGCCGACCACCATCAAGCAACAATTGCTGGCGGAACGCAACGTCGATGTGCGTTGTCGGATATTAACCCGCTGCCTGGAGCAATGCATTGCGGCACGGAAACAAACTGGCAGTGACGGGTCGGCAGACTTTCCACCTTCTTTTTCCGAAAACTAACCTGGTAACCAAGAGGAACTTCTTCCATGCAGTGGCTTGATGTCCTGTCTCGGATTGTCCACGTGGCCACAGCGATTACGCTGGTCGGCGGCACCGCGTTCTTGCGTTTGGTGCTGATCCCGATTGCTGAGCGCCTGCCCGAGGAATCGCACAAGCAATTGTCCGCTGCGATCCAAACGCGTTGGAAACGATTCGTGCATGCGGGGATTCTGCTGTTCCTGCTCAGCGGTTTCTACAATTACATGCGCGCAATCCCGTTGCACAAGGGCGACGGTTTGTACCACGCCTTGATTGGTACCAAGATCCTGCTGGCCTTGGCGGTTTTCTTTCTGGCTTCGGCATTGGTCGGGCGCAGTCCGGCCTTTGACTCCCTGCGGCAAGCCAAACGCCGTTGGTTGGCCATCTTGTTGGGACTGGCACTGGCCATCGTGTGTATCTCGGGGTACCTCAAAGTTCGCGGGGTACCAGCCACCGCACCCACCGCGGTCGCAGACGATCTGGGGCAGCAAGCAACTCGAACCCCATGAACTGGCAGCCCAAAATCTGCCCGGCGATTTGCATCCGGTCGGTGGCCTGGCCGATCAGTCGAGTTGGTAGCGGGCCGCATCGTACCTGGCCCCTTGGTGCGTTCCGCGGCGTTCAAATTCGGCATTCAAGCGTTTGATGATTTCGCCTTTTTCCAGGCACCATGCGGGACCGATCAAGTCCTGCGGCGGTGCATCTCCCGAAACGCGCTCGATCACTACATCGGGGGGGAGACGCTCTAGAAAATCGGCTAGCAAGTGGATGTACTCATCCAACTCCAGCAACCGCGTCTTGCCCGCCCGTACTTCATCGGCCAGCGGAGTCTTCTCGACAGCATACAGATTGTGAATCTTCACTCCGGCCGGATGCCAGCGGGCAACCTGTTCGGCAGTCGCCATCATCATGGCGTGCGTTTCGCCGGGCAGTCCCAACATGATATGCAGGCTGATATCGAACTTGCGGCCAGCCGCGCGTCGCATGGCATCGAGCGAAGCGGCATGTCCATGGCCACGATTCATCCACTCCAAACTCGCATCGTGAATGGTCTGAACTCCCAATTCCAGCGAGACGTAAGTCCGTTCCGCGAATTGGTCGACCAGGTCCAGTACTTCGTCCGCAACGCAATCCGGTCGGGTGCCGATGACCAATCCCAGCACGCGGGGATCTTCCAAAGCGGCGTCCCATAAATCCCGCAGTTTCTCCAGGGGACCATAGGTGTTGGTTGCCGGTTGAAAGTATGCCAAAAACCGCTCGTTCTTATACCGGCGGCGCAGCCGGCTGATTCCCTCCTCGATCTGCCTTTGAATCGCCTGCCGGCGCACCCGGCGACTGGGGCTAAATGCTCGGTTGCTACAAAATGTGCAACCGCCGATGGCCACGGTCCCATCGACGTTCGGGCAGGTGAACCCTCCGTCCAAACTGATTTTCTGAACCCTGCCCCCAAAACGGTGCCGAAAGTAGACATTCAGGGCATAATAGCGCAAGCCCTGGTTCAGCCAATCCACGTGGTGCGGCGATACCTGAGTGGTCAAGTTTGACGGCCTTTGGGGGAAAACTTACATTAAGATAAGCGAACATTCGGTTCCGACCGCCCGTACCGTGAGGAACGCAGAGTACGAACAGCGGTGGGTCTTCGTTAGAATGTAAACTAAACCTACACTTATTTCACGCCCCGATCGTGGAAGCTCGTCCGTGCGTCGGCAGGGACTGGACTCTGCCGGTCACCGGAGCAACCAGGACTCGAATCTCATTCAGTGGTTTTGGAACTATGACAACCAACGAAGGTAACTTCGGCCAACTTGTTCCCACAGGCGGTGGTGATAACATTGAGCTCAAGAAAGATCGACTGATCATTGGCCGCCGCGAAAACTGCGATATCGTGCTACGGTTCGCCAACGTCTCTGGCCAGCATGCCCGCATGACCCTGGAGCAGGGCTACTGGTTCCTCAAGGACTTGGGCAGCCGCAACGGGACGAAGGTCAATGGGTACCGGATCAGCCGCAAACGGTTGGATCCGGGGGACAAAATCCGTTTCGCCAAGCACGAGTTCATCATCGAATATTCGCCGGAGGACTTGGGGGCATTTGGGCCTCCTCCGCCAGACGACGATCATATCGAGGAAGTCCTGCGCCGCGGCCTGATGGATCGGGCTGGTCTTCGCCGACGCGACGACCAGAAGAAGTTCGAAAACCGCGATTTAGCAGAAGATGAGGATTGATGAGCCAGCGACTCTCCCACATGGTTTATTTCGAGTTGAACGACGCATCCCCGGCAAGTATTCAGGAGCTGATCGACCAGTGCCGGCAGTACCTGGCTGGGCACGACGGGCAGGATCTGTTTGCGGTCGGCACCTTGACGCCCGATCTCAATCGCCCTGTCAATGATCGGGATTTCCATGTCAGCCTGCACACGATCTTCGCCGACCGTGCGGCACACGACGCCTACCAGGTCCATCCACGGCATTTGGAGTTCATCGAGCGAAACAAGGCTAACTGGAAGAAAGTCCGCGTGTTCGATTCCGACCTGGTGGATTGATTCACTCAGAGGATCGATCCTTGGCTCGATCGACCTGTGGCCGTCTGACAGAAGCGCTTTGCCAGGTCTTGGTTACAGGTAGCCGCGTTCGCGGCGCAAGCTTCCAGCTTGCGCTCGAAGCATGCTGACGATGCCGTGGCGCAGGACCGCAAGGCAACGAGGATGAAAACGCATAGTTGCGACGGCGCTCCGTCGATTGCAACTCCATTCACTGGGAGGTCGGCAACTGCAAGCCACGTAAGGCCCTTTCGCCGAATGGGACTCTCCGGGTGCGCGATGTGAGAGATCATCAGGGGTAGGGTGATATCTCAGCAGTTCGGCATCCTCGCCTGCGGCCACGGCTAGATTCTGCAGGGTAAGTGTGATGTGCGGCTTCCCGGTCTCATCCACTGGCCGGACCTGCATCCGGCGGATGCAGGCCACGAACGCCGCCCCCACCTCCCCCGTGAGCCACCCTCGATCACGCTCCGGCGATTGCAATCCTCTTCATGGGGGAGGTCGGCGCGGCAGATCGCCTGAGTAATCGCTGGCTTTCCTTCGCGTCTCCTTCACTCCGCAGCCGAATGGCACGCGGATAAGACGTGAGTGCTAGCGGCACAATGATCTAGAAGAAAAAAGCCTCCTTTGTCTATGACGAA
>RFIQ01000225.1 GCA_003695565.1 Planctomycetota bacterium
GACTCGCGGGCCACTAATAGAGCTCCGCAAGTGCGAATGCTGATTTGTTTGCAATTTTGAGCACGAGATGATGGGCCTGTACTTGAATCGTCAGGACCGCTTCTTTGAACACTTCAGCCGCCCTGCTGGCCTGAATTTCAGCGAGAACCGGGCGGTTGGTTTTGGCGTAGTCGCCCGCGACTGGGACGCCGATGGTGATGAGGATTTGCTGGTCGCCTGTGGGCATGTGCACTATCGGCCGGATCGGGGGACGATGCCCCAACTGCCGATGTTGCTGGAAAACGTCGATGGGCAGACGCTGCGACGCGTATCGATCGATGATCCTTTTTTTCAACAGCCGCGCGTGGGCCGGGGCCTGGCAACTGCCGATTTCGACTCCGATGGCGACTCCGACATCGTGGCGACGCAATTGGATGGTCCCCCGTCGTTGGTCGAGAATCATTGCCCTGCGGGACGCCACCATTGGCTCCGCATTCGACTGATCGGGACGCGAACCGCCCGACAGCCGATTGGAACGCGGGTGCTGCTCGATTGGCCTGGCGGGACCATGATGCGCCAATTGGTGGGGGGAGGAAGCTACCTGTCGGACTCCGAACCCGTGCTGGAATTCGCCTGGCCGCGATCCTCGGAACAGCAACCGCCAACCGTGCGGCTTCGCATAGAATGGACGGATGGGACGGTAACGGAAGTGGCACAGGCAAATCCCGATCAAACCTTGACTCTAGTCCAACCCTAGCTACTTGCTCCCCTGCCAGAGACGTTGTTGATCACCGTATCGCAATGCTTTCTGCATGCGGTGGGAGCGAAGTTACCGACCACACGCGCCGCGATTTTATGGCAACGATTCATGGCAGGCTGAGCTTAGGGGATACCAATTCATGCGGCGATCGATGCGACATGCGCGGCAGGTGTGCGGCCGCGATTCCGTTTCCGCAGCGAGGCGATGCAAACCAGCATCCCACCGCTCCGCCATGCGCATCGCCCTGTCCCGCACCCATCGCTTGGGCTCCGTGTTGTTATCGGAATTTCGGGGCCGAACTCTCTATGGACACCAGGGGGCAGCCAACGCGGTCGATCCGGGCAAGCTGAGCCTCGTAGCCGTAGCGGTCATTCTGTTTCTCAGCGTTAGCTGTAGTCCAACTCCACCATCCGCACCGCCGCCGGAAACGCCGCAACGTCCCGCCGACAACTCGGTTTCGACCTCCGAGCCGGCGGATGCCCAGGCGATGCTCGACTTGGGACCCTTCCAAATCCCCTTGGCGGACAATCCGGGCTACCTGGGCTTCGCAGCCTGTCGCGAGTGCCATGCGGAGCGCGTGGCCGAGTGTGAAACGACGCCACACTTTCAGACGTGTCGTTATCCGACGACCGATCGAATGCCGCGACGGTTCTTCAGCGCGAACCCCGCGGACCGAACCTTCGTCGTCCCGGGTACGAGCATTCGGTTCGAAATGAACTACACCGATGGCCAGTTCACTCAAACGGCTTCCCAGGGCACTCCACCACTCGGTTCCCAAACCACATCGACCATCGATTTGGTGTACGGTGCCAAGAATACTTCCGATGAGGTCTATTTGTCGTGGCACCCTGACGGACAGATGCGGGAACTGCCCGTCGGCTGGGTGGACGCGCACCAAGCCTGGGGGGCGGCGGGGTTCGATCGGCTGGGAGGAGGTGACTTTGGCCGCGAATTGACGGTACGGTGCTTCGAGTGCCATAACACCTGGTTCCAACATGTCCCGGGCACATTGGGCACTTATACTCCAGGACATTTATTGGCCGGGGTGACCTGCGAGCGGTGTCATGGTCCGGCTCAAGAGCATGTGCAATTCCATCGGGATCATCCAACCGCCGTCGACACCCGTGGCATCGTCTATCCTGGAGGTCTGTCGCGCGATCGATTGCTGGACGTATGCTTGCAATGCCACAGCAATGCTATCCGCCATCGCGGTCCGGCGCTGTCCTTTCGACCGGGCGACGATCTATCCGATCATTATCGGTATGTGCACCCCAAGTTCGAGGAAGACGATCACGTAGCCGATCAGATCTCGGATTTGAAGGAAAGCGCCTGTTTCCTGCACAGCGACATGACATGCGTTACCTGCCATGATCCGCACCGCACATCCCAACCGGCCCAGCAACTCAGCTACCGTGAAATCTGCCTGCAATGCCATGCTGCCCCTGCCTGCCAGCAGCACGCGGAGATCCCCCAGCCGGTGTCGGGCCGTTGCACCGATTGCCACATGCGCAAATACGTGAAAATCAACGTCAATTTCGATCTGGAATCCGACAGCTACGTACCACCGCTGGAGCGATCGAAGCACCGCATCGCCGTTGACCCCATCGGTACGCAGGAAGTGCTGTTGGAGTGGTACGAGGCCCAAGGCGACTCGGCTTCCGCGGCCCGGGCCGAAACCCTGCGAGAAGAAATCCTGGCCTACTGGCTGGACCAGGCCTCTCAGATCGCGGCTAGTGGCCGGCACCTGGGGGCGATCGCGGCGGTAAGGGAAGCCCTGCGGATCGCTCCCCAACATGCTGCCGCGCGCGCCAGGTTGCAGGAATACATTGAAATGCGTCGGAAGTGGGATGACCTGTGGACCGTCGCCGAGCATGCGCGGCGGGACGGGCGGTTGCCCGCTGCACGCGATGCGTTCGAGCAGATCATCGCCATCAACCCCTTGGACGCCTTGGCGTACGGTCGACTGGGTACCATTCACTATCAGCAAGGTGATGTGGACCGTGCGGTGGAATTGTGGCAGAAATGTGGCCAATTGAATCCGGACGAGCAGTACGGCGTCTCCATGCAGGCATGGGCGGCGCTGCAGAGGGGCGACCCCCAGCGCGCGGCGCAACTCTACGCAGTCGCCAACGAAATCGAACCGTTCAATAGCAAGCTCAACACGCTGTGGGCCCAAGCTCTGATCGCCAGCGGGAATCTGGATCAGGCTCGGCAGCGGTTGGAAGTTGCCCTGCAAAGCGATCCGCGCAATCTAGACGCCGGTCGCTTGATCGTGGCAACGTTGCTGCGGATGGGGCGAACGCAGGCGGCCGTCGAATTCGCGGAGAACTGCGTCCGCCTGACCGAGCACAAGGACATCGATGACTTGATGACGCTGGCGGAAGTCTATCTGCAGTTGGAAAGACGCGCCGAGGCGCGGCAGGCCGCGCAGCGAGCCTTGAGCATCGCGGTCATCCAGAGGTTGGGAGTGGCCCAGGAAATCCGCCAATGGATGGCATCCACGCTTGCCTCACCCTAGCCGCCTCCCAACCAATTGTGCCCCACCGCCCCACCAACGCCGGCCCGATGCCTGCCGATCAAGTCCCGCGTTGCAGGCGACGCTGGGCAGATGGAAAAGAACGCAACGGCGCGCAGACGCAAGGACGCTAAGGAGTAGCACGTGCAGACGGGGCGGGACGATGCCGGCCGGGTGGTGGAAAGTGGCCTGGAGCCGGGGCGGCAAAATCTGTAGTTTCGCAGGTGGATGCGGTGGCGTAGCGGATCCGCACTGTCTCGTCGGAGTTCTATGGAGAGGGAGTAAGCGATGGAATGCTGGGGTCGCTGGTATGCGGTGTTCGGGATGGGGGCTTTGGTATTGGCCGGATGCCAGGGATGGGGGGGTGGATGGATGAATCCGGTCCGCGTCCCGCCTCCAGGAACGGGCACCTACCAACTTCCGCCCGGTTATTACAACAATGTCCAGCCGGCCCAGCCGCCAACCGGCGGCGCCAATCCCTACCAGGCCCCTGCCGGTTCGACGACGCGTTACGAACAGGGTGGATCGGGCACCAATTTTGGCGGAGTGCAGCCGGCCGGTTTCTACGCCACAGCGACCACTCCGGCGCCGACGGTGCAGCCCGCTGGCGGCTTGCCCGACCCCAATGGTTTCACGACAGCGGGTGGACAACCGGTTAACGGCGCGGGGGTGACCAACGCTGGCGGAGCCCCCGGCGGCGCGGCGCCGGCCTACAACGACAACGAAGTGCCCAGTCTGCAGTGGCAACCCTGAACTCGGGACCAAACGCGTGAGTAGGGAATCGCCCTGGCATTCCGACCCCAGTTCCACCGGCTCGTTCTCGGAAGCGGTTCCGGGCGCGAGTTTCGACGTGCCCTTGGTGGAACAGGCCAAGAATGATATCCGGTCCCTGGCGAACGAGATTGCCGGGTTGGCAACGTCACGGCTATCCCCGGCCGATTTCTACGATGCCTTTCTACCGCGCGTACGGACTGCCATGGGGGCTGCGGCGGTGGCCGTTTGGCGTTTGCGCGATGACGGCCAACTGAATCTGGACGCTCATCAAGATCTGCCGGCGGAGTTGCACGACGGTAGAACTCCCAACCCATCCCACGCCGCCATTCTGACCGCCGTGCTGGCCGAGGGACAACCGGTCGTCGCTCCTCCGCGGACGGTGAGTTCTGCACCCGACCGTCCAGCCAACCCATTGTCCAGTGCGCTGATCCTGGTCCCCATCCGCATCGATGAGCGTTTTGAATACTTGCTGGAAGTCGTGCTGACATCGACCGGGGGGCCCACCTCCCAGCGAGGATACCTGCGCTTTGCAGCGCAAATGAGCGACGTGCTGGCGGATTACATCCGGCGCTGGCGGTTGCGCGAAACAGCCGAGCAGCGCCGCCGCAGCGAACTGGCCGAACAGTGCCTGCTGGAAGTGGCCACCGCACAA
>RFIQ01000226.1 GCA_003695565.1 Planctomycetota bacterium
CTCCGACCGAGAGAACTCCGAACATGCAACCGACGGTGATCGATAAACCTGGTCGAACCAGCCGCGCCGCGTTGGTGGTGCCGACCGCATGCCTGATCGCCTGGCTGGGCGCATCGCTGGGCCGGGCCGATTCGCCCGTGCGACTGGACGATGTTACCGACCAGACGGGCATCGATTTCGTGCATTACGATGGCAGCGCGGGCAAGTACTACTTGATCGAAGGAATGAGTGCTGGGCTGGCGCTGATCGATTATGACCTGGACGGCGATCCGGATCTGTATTGCATCAATGGGGCGGCCATCGACCCTCCCTCCCCCGATCCGGCCCCGAGGAATGCCTTGTATCGCAACGACGGCGGATTTCGTTTCGTCGATGTCACGGATGCAGCTGGCGTAGGCGATACCGGTTTCGGCCTGGCGGTGGCTTGTGGCGATTATGACAACGACGGTGCGCCCGACATTTTCGTCAACAACTATGGCCCGAACGTGCTCTACCACAACAACGGCGATGGTACGTTCTCGCCCGTGACCGATCTGGCCGGAGTTGATGGTGGTTTTCGCGTGGCCGGGGGCGCGAGCTTCTTCGATTGCGACCTGGATGGCGACTTGGATTTGTACGTCGGGAACTACATCAAATTTGATCAAGCAAATCACAAGACCCATGTCCACAAGGGCTTGCCCTCCTATCCTAGTCCTTTGAGCTTCCAACCAGAGCCCGACCAATTGTTCCGCAACGAAGGCAATGGCACTTTTCGCGACATCTCCGAGTCGTCCGGTATCGCGGCGGTGGCCGGTCGGACGATGGGACTGGTCACCTTCGATTACGACGGAGACGGCGACATCGACGTGATGGCGGCTAACGACGCACAAGAGAACTTCTTGTTCGAGAATGACGGTCAGGGGCACTTCGAGGAAATCGGGCTGTTGGTAGGAATTGCCTACGATTACAAAGCGAAACCTCAGGCCTCGATGGGAGTCGAGCTGGTTGACCTGGACGGTGATCAGCGGTTGGACTTGTACCTGACGAGTTTCTCTGAGGAATTCGCTTGTTATTACCGGAACCTGGGTGGTGGGTTGTTCGATGACAAATCGCTGATGGCCGGGGCTTTGGAGGCGACGTTTCCTCACATTACATGGGGTGTATTGGCCGGCGATTTTGACAACAACGGGGCGGCGGACATCTTCATTGCTACTGGCGACCTCGACGATTTGCGCGATCGCCGTGGAGGCATGAGCTCTACCACGGCGTATCGCATTCCCAACTTGTTGCTGTACAACACCGGCGGCGGCCATTTGCGGGACTTGGGACGGGACTGGGGGACCGGTGCACAGCGGGAAGCATCCAGCCGCGGGGCGGTCCTGGGAGACCTCGATCAGGATGGACGTTTGGATGTCGTCGTACTCAATTCGCGCGAAACCCTGCAGGTGCTGCAGAACAGGTCGGCCGGCGCGGAGGGACGTTTCGTAGCGGTCGACCTGGTGGGCACTCGTTCCAATCGCGACTCATTCGGCGCCGTCGTCCGAGTGCGGCAAGGCGACCACATCCAACTGACCCAGACCCGATCCGGCCATTCGTACCAGTGTGAGAATGCCAAGACCGTGCACTTCGGCCTGCCGTCGCCCGACGATCCGGTGACGATCGAAGTGCGCTGGCTGTCGGGCGCGATTCGCACGGTAACGACGCAGCCAGGAACGCGATTGACCCTCATCGAACCGCCAGCCGCCCCTTAGAAAAGCTCCACACCTTGGTAGCCCGGCAGTCCCTGCCGGGTCCACCAACATCAAACCGCCGGCCGCGCGTTAGAGGAGTTCAACAGCAAATGTTTCCAATCAGCCGCCGTCGATTCAACTTCGCAGCCGCGGTCATGGCGACTGGGGGGGCCCTGCAACCGCTGCGAACCTTCGCTTCCGACCCCGCGTCTGCAGGATGCACGTTGGGTTTCAGCACGTACGGAATGAAGGACCTGTCGACCGAGGACGCCCTGCGCTGCATTGCCTCGGTCGGCTTCGACTCTGTCGAGATCGTGGTGCGTGACGGCTGGGACTTCGACTCCGCGTCGGTTGATCGCGAGCGCCGAGCCCGCATTCGATCGATACTCAATGAAACCGGTTTGAAATTGGCTGCGTTGATGGAGCACGTCTTTCCGGCCCCTCGGCAACAGGCGGTGCTGGAACGGCTGCGACTGGCTGCAGACCTGGCGCACGAGCTGGCACCGCAGGCCCCTCCGTTGGTTCAAACCGTCTTGGGCAACGGAGTATTCGAAGAACAAAAGACGATGCTGCGCGACGCGTTAGGCGCCTGGGCTGAGGTAGCTCGTCAGACCGGCACGACGATCGCTATCAAGCCCCATCGCGGCGGCGTGGTTTCGCAGCCCGCCGAAGCGATCTGGCTGTTGGAGCAAGTCGGCGCAGGTCGCTGGTTGCGGATGGTGTATGACTACAGCCATTATGCGTTCCGGGGCCTGGACCTGACCGAGACGATTTCTCAGGCGCTGCCCTACACTGCGCACGTGGCGGTAAAAGACGCCGTGCAGGAGGGTACACGCGTGGTGTTTCGTTTGCCGGGCAGCTCCGGCACGATCGATTATCCGCACATGTTTCGCCAATTCTTTGCTGGGGGGTACCGCGGCGATTTCAACTGCGAGGTCAGCGGCATGGTGTGGTCGCAAGCGGGATATGATCCGGTCTCCGCTGCCCAGCAATGTTACCGGGCGATGCGTCGCGCGTTTGTCACCGCCGGTGTACCGCGCGTGGCTGCCGGTCGGCGCGAATGAGGTATCAAGAGAAGTACTCGACCGCGTTCAGGAACATCCGCAGACCATCGCCGTGGGGCGGCAATTCCTCGTGCCGCGTCCAAGCCGGATGATGGGTCGGGTCGATGTACCGTTCGGGGTGGGGCATCAACCCGAAGATGCGACCGCTGGGGTCGGAGATTCCCGCCACGTTGGCCTCCGCGCCGTTGGGGTTCCAAGGATGGTCCAACACCGCATCGCCGGTCGAACCATCGGGGGCAGCGTAGCGCAACCCGAGTTGCTGGTTGGACCGCATCCGCTCCAACACATCATTGCCCCCCGAGACAAACCGACCCTCCGCATGCGCCATCGGCAAATACATCCGGTCGATTCCCCGCAGGAACACGGAATTGGAATCGACGGTGCGCAGGTGGACCCACCGATCCTCGAACCGCCCTTGGCGATTCAAGGCCAGCGACGCGGCTTTGGCCGCCCCTGGGCCAAACTGCTCCGGGGGGAAAAAGATGCCCAACCGCATCATGACCTGGAAACCGTTGCAGATCCCCAGCACAAGCCGATCCGATGCGCGGAATTGTTCGATCAGATCCGCGGCGTGCACCTTCAAACGTTGCGCCAGGATGCGGCCGGCGGCGATGTCGTCACCGTAGCTGAATCCACCGGGAAAGCACAGTATTTGGAATCCCTCGCCAATCGAAGGATCCTCCAGAATCCGGTTCACGTGAACGACCACCGGCCGAGCACCGGCTAATTCGAACGCGTATTCCGTTTCCACATCGCAGTTCGTGCCTGGAGCACGCAGGATTAACACTTTGGGAGCCGCCATGGGAGATTTTTCCGAATGGAACGAGGTCAATTGGGAATTCGCATCAGCGTACCACGTCCGGCCGTTTTGACCAGAACGCTGCCACCAACCAGCGCGTGCAGGATCAACACCGCAACAGGTGGCAAAAAGTATCCACCAGCCAATCGGCTGGTTCCAACCCGCAGGAGACTCGAATGGTGCCGTAGTCGATGCCCAGTTGCGCCAACCGATCGGCCGCGTACCCACGGTGGCTGGTCGTGGCCGGATGTGAAATGGTCGTACGGGCATCGCCCAATGAGGGAGCGAACGGGAATTCCGCCGTGAGCGAGTGAAATATA
The DNA here is from genome assembly GCA_003695565.1 of Planctomycetota bacterium. Classification (GTDB taxonomy): domain Bacteria; phylum Planctomycetota; class Planctomycetia; order Pirellulales; family Pirellulaceae; genus Aureliella. The sequence goes on from RFIQ01000226.1 coordinate 3,893, forward strand.
CGCTCGACCGTGGGACGATCAGCGGCCACTTGGAAGGCCAGCATCCATCCGAATCGGTCCCCCAACTGCCGCCGTGCCACCTCGTGCCCAGGGTGTGAAGGGAGTCCCGGGTAATCGACGGTGCGGACACCGCCCAGGCCTTGTAGCGCCTCGGCCAATGCCTTGGCGTTCTCACAAGCGCGCTCCAGCCGGACGTCCAGCGACATCAATCCGCGCTGGGTCAAGTAGCAATCCAAAGGACTGCTAGCCAGGCCAAACGTACTGACAACATCCGCCGCGCGCGCCATCCAGGCATCGTCCCGAGTGCATATCAGTCCCAGCATGCTGTCGCTGTGTCCGCACACCTGCTTGCTGAGACTCTCGACCACCACGTCGGCGCCCAAATCCAACGGTCGACACAACCCGCAGGTGGCGAACGTGTTGTCAACCACCAACCGCCCTCCGCCGTCGTGGCAGGCACGTTGCAGATCCGCCAAATCGGCCACGCGCAATCGAGGATTGGTAAGCGTCTCGACAACGACCATAGCCGGCCGATGATGGCGGATTTGCTGGGAAGCCTGGTCGTGGCAGGGATCGAACTCGGTACACTCCACTCCCCAGTGTGCCAGGTGGCGGGCGAACAAGTGAGCCGTCTTGCCGTACATCTCCTGGCCGATCCAAACGTGATCCCCCGGTGCCAACGATGCCAAGGCGACCGCCGCCATCGCGCTCATCCCTTGGCCGGTGACCAAGGCAGCGCTGGCGCCATGCAAATCGGCCAGAGACTCCCCTAAAGACCGGGCATTGGGATGGCCGTCCCGGCGGTAGACGAAAGCACCTTGCGGATTGCCGAGCGCAGCGGCTGCATGCTCGGGGCTGGACATTTCCCACACGCTGGCCAGTTCCAGTGGTGGAGCCAGCGGTCGTGCAGCCGTGCCGCCAGCGGGAGCGACGCGCAGCATAGCCGCGCCAGGCGGCCGGCAGCGGGAGTTGGTCGGTCGAAGTGGTTCGGTGTTCATGCGCCAAGCCAGAGGGTTACAAGCATCAAAATGGTGCCCAGGAATCACCGATCAGGTGCGTCGAAAAGACGGCGATTGCTGGGACAGTGGTCACCTTCGAGCAGGTGGCCGGGCAGCCCCGGCGACGGAGGTTTTCCCTACCGCACCCCGCGACTCATCTTCGGGAATTCAAGCATGTCAGGAAAGTACCGTTGGGCGGCAGTGGGCGATATCAACGCCTTTTTTGGCTTGATGCTCGACAATGTAGCCGGATTGATCCTGATCGTCAGCCTGCTTCACCAGAGTTTCGACTTTCCCGTCGAATTCGCGTTGCGGCACATGATTCCGGGTACGGCCATCGGCGTGTTCCTGGGCGACTTGGCCTTTTTCTTCCTCGCGTTTCGGCTGGCCCGCCTCTCCGGCAGCAATTCCGTCACCGCCATGCCATTGGGGTTGGACACGCCGAGCACCTTCGGGATGGTGTTTTTCGTGCTCGGGCCAGCGTACAAAGCGGCCCTGGGAGACGCTGCGCCCGATGACTCCAGCGCCATCCAAGCGGCGGCTATGCACGCGTGGCATGTCGGCATCTGC
>RFIQ01000227.1 GCA_003695565.1 Planctomycetota bacterium
ATATGGTACTCCGACCGCTGAGGGTGTGGAGTTGTCCATTCGATTGTCTCACCAGGACTTGGCAGCGATCATCGGTGCCACGCGCGAAACGGTAACCACGTTGCTCGGCGAAATGCAGGACAACGGTATCCTCGTCATCCGCCGGCAACGTCTGATCATCCATGACGTGCGCGCCTTGGCCGAATCGGTGCGGCCCGCCGATTGGGTCGAGCCTCCGCGAGAGGAACCCAAGTTTTCCGAGACGTTTACCAAATAATGGTCGCGCAGCGGTCGCCGCTGTTTACGGTCGCAGGTAAACAGTTTCCAAGGGTCCAGCCGCTTGCATACTCTCACTTCGCACAGAACCATCAGGTGCAAGCGGTAGTTCATTCACCGCGTTGGTCTTGTTGCGACGGACTGTTAAGTCACATGTCTCGCCCCGCTTGATTCCTCATTTCGCGTGCGACTATGGGTAGCTGGAAAGAACGATACGATTCGTGGCACTCCTGCGCCCATGGAGTGATCCAGCGATTTGCACAGCGCCAGCGGCGCCGGGAACAGACCGTGGCTCAGCAGCGCACCATGGCAGTCGGCTTCACCATCACACTGCTGGTGTTTTGCGTGATTACTACCCTGGCGATCGCGCCTCGGGATAGCGAGAGGGCGGAGCCGCCAACACAAATGGATTGCAATCATGTGCTGGAATTGATGTGGCAGTATCACCAAGGGAACCTGGTGGCGGATGAGTCACACGCTGTCGGCCATCACATGGAACATTGCGATTCCTGCCGCGAAGTTTATTCGGATGCCAAACTGACCGGCGTATGGCCGGAGCGGGTAGGAGGGGAGCCGAAAGAAGACCTGGTGGGGCAAACCGCCGAGTACTTGGTACGACCTTCCGGTCCCCGACCGTCGCATCCCTAGCAATTCCTATGCCTGCTGAGTTTCCCGCCCGCGCCTGGCAAAAAGCCATTGGTCTGCTCTCCCAAAGATGATCCATGTGTTATGAGAGTCCTCTAGGCCCGGAAGGGCATGCAGACTCAAAACGGCGAAGCGAAATAAAACGCGCCATTCGCCTGAGCAGATCACCAAGTAGCTGCGGGCGGCGGACGCGTTTGTTGGCGGCCGGCAAGACGATCGACTAGGGGGGGCAGGTCTAGGAGGTGAGCGAAGCGAGGTTCACCGCTGGCGGAACCAGTATTTCTCGTTCCCAGGCTCCGCCTGGGAACGCCTTGCACCAGAGGCTCTGCCTCGCCATCCGCAGGCGGAGCCTGCAAAGCATTGGGTTCCCAGGCGGAGCCTGGGAACCAGAAGAACGCCTTGCACCGTGGCACAGGCTTCCAGCCTGTGATCTCAAACCGTGGCACAGGCTTCCAGCCTGTGATTTTTCAACTGTGGTATACGCTTCCAGCCTCTGATTCTCAAACTCACCACCGTTTGGCGCAAACACCTGGCACGTCCCAGACGGAATTGGCGTCTCTAGCAGCCCAGAGACCCGGGGGATTGCGAAATCGAGAAGTTCCTGACCTACCTGGCCGTCGATCGCAAGGTGGCGCCCAGTAGGCAGATGCATGCCCTGTGGGCTGTGTTGTTGTGATGCTTTGTCTGGCAAGGGAATTCTGGCGAATTCCACTACGGGGAGATGGGCATTCAGCGTGATGCAAACCGACTGCAGCGGTAGGGCGCAGGATTCAGGTGCGGTTGGTCTCCGTCGACTAGCTCCGCCACCAGCCTGCCCGTTGCCGGCCCCATGCTCAATCCCAGCATATTATGCCCGGTGGCGACCCATGCGTTGACCCACCGCGGACTACGGTCGATGATCGGTACGCTGTCTGGCGTCATGGGACGCCACCCGAACCAACGGCTCTGCTCGCCGTCGATGGCCGACTGCGGAAAGCGCAGATAGTCGGCCGCGCGCGCTTTCAAGTATTCGATCCGCCAGGCGGGAATTTGCGCGTTGTACCCCACGAACTCCATAACCGATCCCAGCCGCAATGAGTTCCGAAAAGGGGTCACTGCCACGCGACTTTCAGGAAAGATCAAGGGAATTGCCGGGGTCGGGGAGGGAGGCGGGACCGTGACCGAATATCCCTTGCCCGGCTCGACGGGCAACGCGGCCCCTAACATAGAGGCGAACTCGTTGGCATGGGCCCCAGTGGCCACGACCACGCCGTCGACCGCAACGCGCGAGCCGTCCGCGCATACGATCGCACGACAACTGCTGTCCTGACCGTCCAGACTTGCGACCGCCACGTTTTCTCGCAGGAGTACCCGACCGCTGGCTGCCAAGCGATCTCGCAGGGAGGTCAGCAGCAGGTCGGGGCGGAGGTGTGTGTCATGGGCGTAGTACCATCCCCCGCACACGGAATCGTTCAAGGCCGGTTCCAGTTCACGTACTTCGTCCGCATTGACTTCTTCAGCCGGTTCGCCGAACTCCAGTTGCAACAAGTCGTTCGTGCGGCGGTACGCCTGCCATGCGCGCTGATCCCGGTAGACGAACAACAACCCCTTCTGTTGCCACTCGCACGCCAGTCGCTCGTCGGCAACCCACCGCTGGAACTCGGCCAGCGAAGACTGTAGCAATGGTTGGATAGCCCGCGCCGATTCCAGCATGTCCGTTCGGTTGCACCGGCGGGCGAACATCCAGAACCAGTGCCAGCGGCGGAGGTTGGGCCGAGGCGAGATACGCAAGGGACCCCGAGGATGGAACAATGCCCGAAGACCCATCCCCAGCATCCCCGGCTCGGCCAGCGGCAAGACATGGCTGGGACAGACCAATCCGCAGTTGCCATGCGAGCAACCACTTCCAATGAGGCCTCGATCCAGGACCGTGACGCGATGCCCACGTCGCGCCAAGTACCAGGCACACGATAAGCCGATGATGCCACCGCCGATGACGCCTATGTGTTTTTCCATGGCTTGTTGTCTTCTTCCCCCGCGATGTCACACCGGTAGTCCGAGCCGAAACGGATCCTGAGGGTCGAGGATAAATTCGCCTCGCGCCGTGACGAACGCATCTCCCTCGATCGAAGGCAGAACGCCTCCCTCGACCAACCGATAGGAACCTCGAAAAATGCTGCCGCAGATACTCTCTTGGCGAAACACTTCTCCCGGCGCCAGCTTGCCGTCGGCGGCCAGACAAGCGATCTTGGCACTCGTCCCTGTCCCACACGGCGAGCGGTCGAATTCACCTCCGGGGCAAAGAACGAAGTTGCGCGCGTCGGCCCGCTCCGGGTCGGTGGCAGGTCCGACCAGTTCGATGTGGTCGATCTCGGCTCCGTCCTCCCCCTGGATGCCATCTCGCCGTAGTGCCTGGCGAATCTCCATGCAAAATTGCGTCAATGCCTCGGCGCGGTCTGGTGCAATCTGCTGGCCGTGGTCGTGGCAAATGAAAAACCAGTTACCTCCCCAGGCCACGTCTCCCACGACCCGGGCGCCGCAGCCCAAGGTGACCGGAACGCCGGACAGAGAACGGTAGCTGAGCACGTTTTCAAAGCGCACGCGATGAGGTGTGAGCAAATCGCACTGCACTTGGCCCACCGGTGTGTCGATGCGATGCGACCCCAATGGTACCCGATCGGCGGCGTGGAGCGCAACCATCAATCCGATGGTTCCGTGACCACACATGCCGAGATAACCGGCGTTATTGAAGAAAACGACTCCGGCGGAACATTCCGGGGAAGGGGGAGGAGCGACAAGTGCACCGACGATGATCGGATTGCCCCGCGGCGGAAGAATGGTTGCCCGTCGCATCCAGTCGTGCTGGGATTGCAGCAAACGACGCAGCTTCGTCGCGTCAGTTATGCGTTCCGCCAGTGGAACCTGCAGTAGGACTCGCGTCGGTTCGCCCCCCGTGTGCGTATCGATGAATGGAATGCGGATCATGGTTGATGACGTTGGATCAAGAAGAAAAAATGCTTGCCCGCGGTGACTCTTCCACGCTATGTCTCGCGAGCTGGAATAGCGCTGATTTGCTGACCGGCCGCAGTCGCTGGCAGCGGGTTGGATGGAAAGCGAACTAGTAGAAGGAGAGCTCTTGCCCCAACCGCAGAGTGAATCGATCGCGAATGCGACGCAAATCATCGTAATCGAACTGATCCCAATCCAAGTAGATCGTCGTCGAATCTGCCAACCCGCTGTGCACCAACCCATCGGCAGTAATCCGCGTATCCCCTAGATCGAGCTCCTGGAGGGAACGCAGAAGGGAGAGAGATTCCAATGCCGCATCGGTGATGTCGCAACCGCGCAAAGAGAGCCGATACAAAGAGTTCAAATTGCGTAGCGAGCCGATCGAGCGGTCATCGGCCGCAGATTTCGACAGATCGAGGTAGAAGGGAACCGACTGGGGATGCTCGAAACATGCACCTTTGAATTGGGCTCCGTGGAATCCCAATACTTGCCAGTTGGGAGAAAACGCGGCCGCTATTCCCTGCTCGGTAATTCCCCCATTGCCGACATCGAGCCACGAAATGGCGCGATTGGCACTCACGTTGGCTAGGACCGCATCGCTCAAAGGCGTATTCGACAATCCCAAGTGCATCGTATTCAGTTGACGGGCGACGGGCCCGAAATCTTGATCGGTCAGGGGATTCCCATCCAACCATAAGGCTTGACAATACATCAGACTCGACAACCCCGGGCCGCGAATCGAATTGTCTCTCAGATCGAGGGCCCGTGCCAGCAGCGGAAAGTTCTCCCACTCGGCCAGGTCGGCATCGGTAAGCCCCAATCCCCGCATTCGCAGCAGTCCGAAGTTGATGGGAAGCGTCGAACGTAGCTCGACCGGTGACAGCCCAGTGCGGCTGATATCGAGCTCGGCGATATTGAGTTCCCGCATCAGACGGCGCAAACCGTCCGACGATATGTCGGTCCCGGCGAGGGACAAGTGGTAGAGGCCAGGTAGTCGCACCAGCTCCTCAATCATTGTCTGGTCCACGTGCATATCGGACAAATCCAAACGCTGCAACCGGGGAGCGGCAACCAACTCGCGCAATCCTGCAGCGGTAATGTAGGTGCCGGATAGATCCAGCTCTTCCAGAGATGGCAAGTATTCGCACTGAATAAGGTCCTGGTCCGTCGCACCGGGAGGGAGTTTTAGCTGCGTCACGCTGTAGTCACGGACGTGCAGATTGCCTCCTTGTGCCACCAGCTCGTTAGCCAGGTGGAAGGTCGCCCTGTCGAAGGCTTCGCGCTGTAGGGACGTCGACGCGTTGTAGAGTCCGGCCAGTAGTCCAGCCGCGATAATCGCGAGCTCCCAGTACCGATGGTTTCGCCGCTCGGACGGCTCGCGCCCCGCCTGAGGAGCGGTCGTTGCGTCTTCCGCTAGAATGTCGGTCCGCCCCTGCCCAGGTCCGGCCGGCGTTGCGGACGCCAACCCCCGAGCAGCCGCACAAAACCGGTAACCGCTGCCGCGCAATGCCCAACACCCCAACGTCAGTACCGCGACCGCGACCAAACCGGCAACTCCGAACCGGGAGAGCTCAGGAATGACGAACGCTGAAATGCCTGCGCCCGAACGCACACCGCTAAGAGTTGCAAAGGCGAGCGCGGCGGTCACGATCAGCATCGGCAGCACGACGACCAGCCCCAGGGTTGCTCCGCGGCTTTTTCCGAAACGCAGGGCGCACACGGCGGTTGGCAACGCGAACAAAGCGGATACCAAAATCGACACCAATACTCCCTGCATCCATGCCACCCGTACAAACGCAGCTCGCGGAAGTTGCCAAACCGTCTGAGCAACTTCAGCGATTGCCATCGTGGCGGCGACAATGGCCAACATCCAAAATAGATCGCCAGTGCCGGCATGCATCGACTGCGCGCTGCGCCCCGGGCCGACGACTTGCCATCCCACAGCACGCCGGCAGATCACGAAAGGAAGGGCACCGGCCAATAGAGATAATGGAATCAAGAAGATTCCCCATACTAAACTGTCGGACCACTCCGTAGCGATCAAATATTCCATGCTCCACACGAAGCTGGCCCAGGCGATCGCACCAACCAACGTGGCGACGACCAGGCCTCCGGCCAACCGTCGGCCCGTCCAGCCGGCGATGAGGGTCAGCCAGGCCCACTGTCCGAGAGCCAGGCCAGTGAGGGTGTGTCCCAGAAGGGTCGCGTTGACCGACGTCGACAAGCGCACGCACCAGATGGCCAGAACATTTGCCGCCAACGACAGAGTGAGAAAAACGCCAATCGGCCACCAGTGAAAAGACTTGGGCCGGTCTGAGGGGGCGCCGCCCGCATTGGCACCGCTGCAGTCAATGTCCTTGTTCGCGGATTCTCGTTCCATTCTCATAGCGTGGCCGCCCCCGATTACGCGGCTGACAGTGTGCCGCCGCAGCTCTCTGATCAAAGAATGGCTAACGGATTGCGCGGTTGTTCCATCGTTCCCCGGGTTACCCCGATCCGGTTGTCGGCGCGCAACTGCTGCCACACTTCGCGACCGGACAACCGCCCGTCGAGCAAATGACGGTATAGATCAATCAACGTGGCCACTACCGTGCGATCCGCCTCGGAAAGCAACTCGATGCGGAAGTGTCGCACGCCCAATTTCAGCAGTGGTGCGACCGCCTCCGCACCACTCTGTGCGGTCCCATTGTACAGCGTATTTCGACAACCGATGTCGGCGTGCAGCGGATGGGATGCACCGACACGGTCCCTGAGTTCCACCTGGTGGCGATCGCAGGGGCGCCCGCAATCGCTCTTGTTCCGGCCGGGGCTGAGGACGGAGCAGAACACGCAGTGCTCCATATGGAACATGGGCATGTGTTGGTGGATGACGACTTCGAACCATTTGGCTGGGGCCTGGCCCACCAATTCCAGCAATTGGTCCCGGTTCAGATCGTAGGAGGCCGTGATGCGTTGGGCGCCCCATGCTCGCAGTTGTTGTGCAGTCAATGGATTGGTGGCGTTCAGCGAGAAGTCGCTGACGAATGGGATAGCGTGCCGCCGGCAATACTCGATGGCGACGAGATTGCGTGCCAGCCATCCGTCCGCCGGATGGCGTGCCAACGCTCTCAACAAGCCGTTCTCTCCCGGCTTGATAATCCGCAGGGTGGCCAATTCGATCCTGCCACCTGCATCATGAACGATCCGCACGGCATCCGCGTACCGCCGAATATCGTGAAAATCGGCGATCAGGTCCCGCGCTCCGTGGTCCAGCGCAAGTTCGACCTGGCGTAGCGATCGACACAGGACCCGGAGGGTAGGGCCCACCGTCTGCGGATTGGACGACTTGGAATCATCATCTTGCGGACGGACCGACGAGAGCATCTGGGGCACTACGGGCTGCGCCTGGCAGGTCAGCGGGGAGGGACGCCGGCGGCGATCGAGCTCCTGCAACATCCTACGACGCATTTGCCCCATCACGCTCAATGGCAACATGGGTCTGCCGACAGTATCCAATTGAAATTCAGACAGCGTATACACGGTATTTCCCAGCCGCCCCAGTTGTTCACGCAACTGAGAGTCGGTAACGGCATGCTGCCGCGCCTCCGCTGGACAGAATTCCAGGCCGATGGTCAACGGTTCCAGGTCGGGAGTCGCCACGACCATTTCGACCGGTTCGGCCACTGCCACGCGGACGCGGACAGCCACGGGGATCTTCTTCTGCCCACCGACCGTTTGGTACCTGGTTTGCAACCGCTTGCTCAATCTTGGATCGTCGGTCTTGAATACTTGCATACCTCGGCGCAGTCGATTGTCGGCCTCCGTCGGCAACGTCCCGCGTCGCAATCCAATCCAGACCCGCCCCGACTCGGCCGATTCGACGGACCGCTTTCCGCGGCGCAGCGAGAAGACGCGACTGCCGATTTCCGCGTTCTCAAACCGATCGCCTTCGATCACGATCCCATCGCCTAATGCAACTGGGGCCACCACACGGACTTCTATGGCGTCTCTGCGCCAATTCAGCAACTCTCCCAACAACGCCCCGCGTTTGGCACTGCTCAATCCCGGTGTAAGGCGTTTGTGATCGCATCCCTCCAACCAGCCGGGCGAAAAGCCGCGGCTGAAACTGAGTTCCAGTTCGTATTTCTGCTCGGGGGTCAGCGGCGCGAACTGGCCCTGCAGCGTACGGTCGATCGCCGATCGGTAGTGATGGCAAACGTTGGCGACATATTCGGGGGACTTCAGCCGGCCCTCGATCTTCAGAGAGCTGACCCCAGCGTCGATCAACTGAGGCACGAGGTCGTGGGCGGCCAGATCCTGCGGGCTCAACAGGTAGCGTACCGGCCCCAGGTCTTGCTCTGTGCCATCGCAAATCAAGTCGTAAGGCAACCGACAGGCCTGCGCGCACTGCCCCCGGTTGGCGCTCCTACCGCCGAAGGATTCGCTGGTCAGACACTGTCCGCTGTAGGCCACGCACAGCGCACCGTGCACAAATGCTTCCACCGGCACGTTGGTGGCCTCCGTGATCTTGCGGATTTCGGCGAGGCTCAACTCGCGGGCCAGCACTACGCGATCGATCCCCAGCTCACGTACCATGTCGATTGCAGCCGGGTGCGTCAGCGTCATTTGCGTGCTGGCATGGATCGGCAACTCGGGGCATAGGCGGCGAACCAGTCGGGCCACTCCCAAGTCCTGCACGATGACGGCATCCGCCCCCGCATCGGCGATCGCGCGGACGTGGTCTTCGAGGGATGGGAGTTCATCCGAAAAAACCAACGTGTTCAGCGTCACGTACCCACGGACTTTCTGCCGCCGCAACTGCACCATCAGCTCGGGCAGTTCGTCCAAATGGAAATTGGCCGCGCGAGCCCGCGCATTGAATCCGGTGTCTAATCCAAAGTAGATCGCATCGGCACCGGACTCGATGGCCGCCCGGGCGCACTGCCAATTGCCGGCCGGAGCCAGCAGCTCGATTCGTTCTCGTCCTGCGGTCAAAGGCGGGTCCTCGGTGGTGGAAGCGGCCCGGCGCACTGGGCGGATCCGGTATCGTCTCGCCGTGCACAGTCCGGCGTCGGGCGGGTGGAGCTGTACTACTGTTACGCTAATGCAATCGGGGGCCGATGGGAATATCCGCTCACCAAGCAATGGGGCCAAAAACCGGCCCGGCCCGAAATGATCGGCCCGTCCGGCGGGTAAGGCAACGGCAACCGAGCGGTTTACTGACGCGTAGACATTGACGACTTCCCCACGCGGACTTAGAATCACCGCTCGTTCGCGTCATCGACTTTCGGTGTGCGACTAGATCGCCAGCAGGGAACTCAATCTGCCGGATCGCATCGGCAGGTAGGGACAAGCTGCCGATGGTCGGCCTTTGACGCATCGGTGCGCGTGCCCGGTCTCGGCTCCCACTGGCTCCCTGTCGGGGTCTGCCATTGCAGGCTGGTGAAAATCGCGAACGTCGAGTATTTTGCAGGCAACCCAGTCGGAACATTCCGGCGGGATTGCTGACAGGATGGTGGGTGTAGCTCAGTTGGTAGAGCACTGGATTGTGGCTCCAGTTGTCGTGGGTTCGAGTCCCATCACTCACCCTTTTTTCGTTCACTGCGGCATTTCGGATTCTCATCCGAATGAAGCAATCTTGCCGCCGGTGGTCTGCGACGGCGATTCGGTTGGACCCAAAGCAGGGCTGTTTGATCGGCCCGAGGTCTGGATCGCGGGAAGAAGCCCAGGCACCAACGGCCAGTCACCAACGATACCTGCATTGCGGTTGCGGTGCGCCTACTTTGGCCGGGAGGAGTACGCCTGGTCCACCCGGCGGCTAACCGTAGGATGGAGCGGATGCCTGTTGCAGCGATTCGATGGCGCGCAGCATACCTTCGGCCTTGTGCCAGGTTTCTTGCTCTTCCGAGGCGGGATCGCTGTCGACCACGATACCGCCTCCCACCGACGCCGACCACCACCCACCGGCAGCGGTGATGGTCCGGATCAGGATGCTCAAATCCATGTCGCCAGCCAGACTGATGTAACCCAAACTGCCGCAATACGGGCCTCGAACAGTGCGCTCCAACTCGGCGATAATCTCCATGGCACGAATCTTCGGGGCACCGGTGATCGATCCCCCCGGGAACGTCGCCTGCAACACGTCCAGCGCGTCCCGACCCTCGGCCAATACGGCCCGGACGACTGAAACCAGATGCCATACGAACGGGTATTTTTCGAGGCGGCACAGCTCGGGGACCTCCACCGAGTCCGGGTCGGCCACGCGTGACAAATCGTTCCGTAACAGATCCACAATCATCACGTTTTCCGCGCGATCCTTTTCGCTGTCCAACAGCAGTTGGCCGATGCCGAGATCGGCTATCGGATCGGACAATCTCGGACGCGTGCCCTTGATGGGGCGGCTTTCGATCTGCCGATCATGCAGGGTCAGGAACCGTTCCGGTGAACTGCTGACGACTTGCACGCGTCCCAAGTCAGCAAATCCCGCGAACGGCGCCGGACTGACATCTCGCAAATGCATGTACAGTTGAGCAGCGGAACAAACGGCCCGATGCACGAGACGCTGGCTGAGGTTTACCTGGAACACGTCTCCATCCAGGATGTGTTCGACGCACCGGGCGACGGCCTTGCGGTATTGGTCGGGCGAAAAGTTGCTGGTCCACCCAGGGAGACGGGTGGAAAACTGAGGTGCATGCAAATGGCGTGGAAGGGGGGATGCGGGAGATGACGGTGGCCAATCAGGTGCAGCGGACGCCAGAATCGATGAAAACTGCCGCAGGCGTTGGTAGGCCAGCCTGGTCCTTCGCTCGGGGTGCGACTCAGGGAGTCCCTGCGAAATCATCCATCCCGATTGGCGCTGGTGGTCCCAGGCCAACACCACGTCGTACAACCCCAAATGGGCCAGTGGTAACGAGAAATCGTTGTAGACCGCCCGAGGCAGTCGCTCGAAACACTGCCCCATTTCATAGGCGAACCATCCCATCCAGCCACCTTGCATAGGTGGAATCTCTGGAACTTTTGGTTGCGCAAACCGCCGCAGAAAAGAGCCCAGAGTGCGCAATGCTGCAGGGTGCGGCGCATCGATGCGAACCGTGGTGACTGGATCGGCCGCCAGGTAGCTGAAGCGTCCCAGGCCGGGGAGCGGCAGGCTGCTGTCCAACCACACGCACCCCGGTAGATGGGCCAGGCGCGAAAAGCAATAAACGGGGGTCCAGTCGTCGGGCAGGGGGCGCACCAACGGAGTAAACGCGCCAACCTTCCGCGGTTCATTCAGGCGAGAAGTGCTGGAGCGCAATGTCACGCATCCTCCTCAAATCCAGTTTTCCACTTCCCAGCACGGGAATTTCATCGACTTGCAGGAAACAGTCTTCATCCGGCAAGTAAAGTTTAGGCAGCCCCATCTCAGACAGTTTTTGAAGGATCGTCGCAGGCGGGCAAGGCAATCCGGTATGCAAGACGACCAATCTCTCCCCTTTCCGCGGGTCCGGTACCGCAGTCACCGCCACCCGCAGTTTCCCCTCCTCATCGGTACCGATAATCCTGGAAATCGCTTCCTCGATTTGAATATGTGGAACCATCTCTCCGCCGATCTTGGAGAATCGGCTCAGCCGTCCGGTGATGTAGAGGAATCCATCTTCGTCGATGTACCCGACATCCCCCGTACGGTACCAATCGTCGTGCATGACCTCCCGGGTCAAATCGGGGCGCTTGAAATACCCCTTCATGACGTTAGGTCCACGGACTTCAATCAACCCTGTTTCGCCCGGTGGCAGCGGCTCATCGGTGTCGATGGAAACGGCGCGAACCTCCACCCCCGGGATCGGCTTGCCAACCGATCCTTCACGCAACCCTGCTTCCACCGGACCGCTTGCTCGACTGGGAGGGATGTTGACGGCCACCACGGGGCTCAGCTCCGTCGTGCCGTATCCCTCGACCGGCCGCACCCCGTACTTCTGCTCGAACTGCTCCGCCAGGTCCAGCGGCATCTTCTCGGCGCCCAAAACAACCACGTCCAGCGTCTGGAATTGTTCCGGATCGATCCGACGCAAATAAGTGCGAAGAAAAGTCGGAGTGGCCAGCAGGACGGTAGCCTTGTACTTCGCCGCCAGGTTACCAATCGGCCGGGCATCCAACGGGCTGAAGTGATACGCTGCGGCGCAGGGCAAGCACATCGCGGTCCACAACGTGACCGTGTAGCCAAAGGAATGGAAGAACGGCAATACGCCCAGCACCGTATCGCGCGCATCCAACTTGATGCACTTCTCAATGCCGTCGATGTTGCAGGCAATATTGCCGTGCGACAACATCACCCCCTTGGGAACGCCTGTCGACCCAGAGGTGAAGATGATGGTCAACAGGTCATCGGAGGATAGCTGGTCCAGACCCAGCCGTCGGTGCAGGGATTCCGCCGAGAAGGCATGAGCAAAAAACCACGCCCATGCCTTGTCCATCAAACCGATTCGCGGTCGCACGTCTTCCAGCAACAGAGTGGGGGCTCCAGGGTCGAGTTGCACCTTGTCCAGGAAGCGGCGACTGGTAATCACATGCTTCAGCTCCGCCGTCTGACTGCACTGAGCCAAAATCTCGTTGCTGGTCGTATAGTTCAGATTCACGGCGACGCGGCCGGCCAGCGCGATGGCCAAATTTACAGCGACCGCAGGCACCGTCGGGGGTAGAAAGATGCCCACCTGACGCTCGTCGTCGCTGAGCACTTCCCGCAGCAAATACCGACGCAATGCCAAGGTGCGAACGAGCAGGTCGATGGCGGACAGTTCCACCCCAGTCGAGTCGGCGGCTTTGAAACGCGTTCCCCCGGCCTTCAACTGCCGCAGCAGTCGCAGCGTGACCACGGATTCACCCGGCGTGTAGGGATTCATACCTGCTCCTCAGCTCATCCAGTGCACTCCAGAGCCGGGCCGCAGACGAGCCCAATGCTGGACCTGGTCCCAGGGATTTCGCGGTCTGAACGTTGCCACATTCCGTCGCTCGGCTCTGGCGGGCCCACCGGTGCGCGCCCTTCACAAGAACGATTCTACTCACTCCGCCCGTCCACCTGGGAGGTGGCTTGTAAGTACTTGCGTAACTCTTCACGCACGCGAGGAAACAATAGGAACAACCCTAGCATGTTGGGAAAGACCAAAGCCAGGATCATGGCGTCGGAAAACTTGATCACGGAGTTCAGGGTAGCGGCGGCTCCCACCACGATGAAAATGCAAAACAGGATTTTGTACGACAAGTCGACGCGGGGAGAGCGACCGAGCAAGTACTTCCAGGACTGCAACCCATAGTACGACCAGGAAATCATCGTCGATAAGGCAAATAGCACGATGGCCAACGTTAGCACGTACTTGAATCCTGGCAGCACGCTATCGAAGGCGATACTGGTCAAATCGACTCCGCCCACCCGCGCATTATCGACCAATACGCTGCCTGCTACCACATCGCCGTACTGGAAGCGGCCATCCAGATTGAAGAACACAATCACCAACGCAGTCATGGTGCATATGACGACCGTATCGATGAACGGTTCCAACAGCGCAACCACTCCTTCGGAAGCAGGGAATCGCGTCTTCACGGCCGAGTGGGCGATGGCGGCCGACCCCGCGCCGGCTTCGTTGCTGAATGCCGCCCGCTGGAATCCGACCATGATCACGCCCATCATGCCACCGAACCCTGCCGCAGGAGTGAACGCCCCGGCGACGATCTGGCGGATCGCTTCCGGCAAGTGCTGGATGTGCGCCAGGATGATGATCATGGCGGCCAACACGTAAATAATCGCCATCAAAGGCACCAGTTTCTCCGTCACCGATGCAATGCGTTTGATCCCGCCGATGATGACGATCCCCACCAGAAACGCCAGGATGATACCTACGATCGTGCCCGACGCGCCGCCTTCCAGCTCCAGCATGGACAGAATCTGCTGCGTTGCCTGGTTGGATTGAAATGCATTGCCTCCCCCCAGCGAAGCGCCAACGCATAAAACCGCGAACAGAATGCCCAAGGCTCTGCCCAAGGGCCCCAAACCAAGTTCGCGAAACCCTTTGGTCAAGTAATACATGGGACCACCATGCACGGTTCCATCACACTCCAGGTCGCGGTACTTGACCCCCAATGTGCATTCGACGAACTTGGTCGACATGCCCAAGAATCCACAAATGATCATCCAAAACGTTGCACCGGGGCCCCCGGTGGCGATGGCCACGGCCACACCCGCAATATTTCCCAGACCAACCGTGCCGGACACGGCGGTAGCCAGAGCCTGAAAGTGCGAAACCTCCCCCTCCTCTCCTTCGTCCCGAATCGTATCGACCAAGTCCCCGTCGGCGACATTAACCTCCGGCTGGACCTCCTTGGCTCCGGCCTTCTCCACGTGGTCATACTTGCCACTGACCACGCGAATCGCAAACGGCAATAAC
>RFIQ01000228.1 GCA_003695565.1 Planctomycetota bacterium
CACTCGCCGAGTGCATGCCGAAGCATCGCCGGGGATGGCTAGAGTGCGGTCTGTTCCACGGTGCAAGCAGACGGTACTGCCGTGGAGATTGGGCGTGGGTTGGCGCATGTGGGTTGGGTTGGTGGGGCGGACGGACGTTGGTTACCCCAGGGGAGAGGCACTTCCGGCGGAAGTGCCCCACCTGGGAAGCGTTGGCATGATGGTCGACGCTGGCTGCGCTGGCGGAAGTGCTCCACGTGGCTTGCACTCGCCGAGTGCATGCCGAAGCATCGCCGAGGATGGCTAGAGTGGGGGCTGTGCCAACGCTTAGGCCGTCGCCGACTTCGATGTATCGCGCACAAAGGTTCTCCACGAAGCGTATCGCGGATCGTCGATCGAGATGGCCATGGCTGGGTTCTCACGCGGTTTGCGCGGCGTGCTGAGCAGCTTCATGCCGGCTTGCGCGGGCGTGCGGCCACCCTTGCGGGCGTTGCACTGCTTACAGCAGCAGACGATGTTTTCCCAAGTGGTCCGACCACCCAACGACCGTGGGACAACGTGATCCAAACTCAACTGGCTCAGCGGCCGCTTCTCCCCACAATACTGGCATTGATGGTCGTCGCGCGCGAAGAGATTTTTGCGATTGAATCGCACCGTGGTCTTGGGCATGCGATCGAAACGAGTCAGCCGGACGATCCGCGGTACCTGGATTTCAAACCCGACCGCTTGCAGGTAATCTTCCTCAGGCTGCTTTTCCAGCGACAACAACTGGCTAAGCTCACACCAGGCATCGAAATCGTAATTGGCGTAGTTGCCGTCCTCGATGGTGATGACTTCGGCGCAGCCTCGGTACAGCAGCGTCATTGCGCGGCGCACGTTGATGATGCGAATCGCCATGTAGTATCGGTTCAACACAAGTACGCTGCACTGCAACGCCGAGCCGTCGGCCATGGATTACCTCCCATTCCGTTTTCGCATTGGCGGTGTTTAAGTGGTTTATTCTACCGCACCCCGCCGCATAAGGCTACTCGATCCAACCATGTCGCCCAGTCGCCGCAATCGCAGATCCACGCCTTCCTCTGGACGTCGAGCCCCTGTCGCCGGTCCGCTGTCGGGGATGTGCGTTCCGCCGCAAGCCCGCATTCCCACCGTAGTTGTGTCGCGCCCCACCTGGCACCCAAATGTTTATCGCAAGCGGATATGGCGGGTTTTTGGCTATCCCCAACCGGGTGACTGGGTGGCGGTTGCGGCCCGCGACGGCGACTCCGCGAACCGGGGCGCAGAGGGGGACGGCCCTGGCGTTTCAGGTGCCGATCCCGACGGGGACACCACCGCGACGAAGGGGCAAGCCGCGACCACCCCGACAATCATGGGACAGTCTTCCGCAGGGGAGCGTTCGCCGAAGGTGTTCGGATTCGGGTGGTACAACCCGAAATCGGAAATCGCGGTACGCATTGCGCGGTGGGGAACGCAACCGCCTGGAGAAACGTTTTGGCAACAAATCCTGCAGCGCGCGGTCGCCTTGCGGTGCGATGCATTGCGGCTGGATAGTGTCACCGATTGCTACCGGGTGATCCACGCCGAAGCGGATGGCATCCCTGGGCTGGTCATCGATCGGTATGCCGATGTGCTCAGTGCGGAAGTGTTCAGCATGGCGGCTGGTTTGCGCGCCATCGAGATACTGGAACGGTTGCAGGAGATGCTGGGTACGCGTCATTGGTTGATCCAGCCGGCACCGCACCTGCTCAGCCAAGAGGGAGTCGAAGTGCCGCGTCAGCAGTCGAGCGACTTGCCTCGCCGCGTGACCATCCGCGAGCACGATTGGAAATTCCACGTGGACTTTTCCACGGGGCATAAAACGGGATTTTTTTGCGACCAACGGGACAACCGCCACCGCCTGCAGCAGTGGTGCGAGGGCAAGGAAGTGTTGGATCTGTGCTGTTATACGGGCGGTTTCTCCGTGGCTGCCGCTCGGGGAGGTGCATCGTCGGTTGTGGGAGTCGATCTGGATGGCGAGCCGCTGGAATTGGCTCGCAAGAATGCTGCCCTCAATGATGTGAAAATCAAATTCACCCAAGCGGACGCGTTTGGCTACATGCGGGATATGCTGCGCGGCGGACGCCAGTTCGATGTGGTGGTGCTGGACCCTCCCAAGTTGATCCGCAATCGCGCGGAATTGGATGAGGGGACGCGCAAGCACTTCGACCTGAACCGGTTGGCGGTCCAATTGGTCCGACCCGGCGGATTGTTGCTGACTTGTAGCTGCGCCGGATTGTTGGCCGAACGCGATTTCCTGCGATTGCTCTACGCTGCAGTACGCAGTGCTGAGCAGCCGACTGCGTGGAATCCCGATCCACCGGTGCGATCGGCTCAAGTGCTGGCTCGCACCGGTGCAGCGCCCTGCCATCCCATCGCCGCCCGATGCCCGGAAACGGAGTATCTGAAAGCCGTTTGGATGCGGCTATAGCCGGGCCTGCGCGCCTTCCCTCCCCAGGTAACTTGGGCCGGTACCCCTTGGCTGGTGCGGCCTCACCGCGTGAATTGCGTGGGGGGGAACATCCGTAAGTGGTCGCGGAGCCGCCTGAACGGTCGGCAGCGCGCACCAATCGACTTGACCGCAGTGGCCGACTGCCCACAATCGGCGGATCGGGCTACCATGATGGAACGAGGCTGACCCGGTCAGAGGGAGGCACGGAAAGGACCGTGACGGAAGGTGCCCCGCCACCGGCGCGACCTCCTTCGACCTACGCCAAGGGGCTTCGGATTGCTGGGCCCCGGATTACTCCACCTCAAGCACACACAAGATTCCGCATGACGACCGACTCAAACCCCTCGACGATGCGGCTCAGCCAATTGCCGGACGCCCACGGGCGTTTTGGGCCCTACGGCGGGCGCTACGTTCCCGAGACCCTGACCCGAGCCTTGGAGGAACTGGAGCGGGAGTATGCCGCGGCACGGGAGGACGTCGCATTCCGCCGGGAGCTGGACGAACTGCTGGCCCAGTTCGTGGGCCGACCTTCCCCGATCTACCATGCCCGCCGACTGTCGGAGATGGCCGGAGGGGCGCAGATCTGGTTCAAACGCGAAGATCTGAACCATACGGGCGCCCACAAGATTAACAACACGTTGGGTCAAGCGTTGTTGACCCTCCGCATGGGCAAGCAGCGCGTGATCGCCGAGACGGGGGCGGGACAGCATGGCGTGGCGACCGCCACCGCATGTGCCCACTTCGGAATTCCCTGCGTGGTGTACATGGGGGCCGAAGACGTTCGCCGTCAACGTCCCAACGTGTTCAGCATGAAATTGTTAGGGGCGGAAGTGCGACCGGTGACCAGCGGATCGCGGACGTTACGCGATGCAGTGAACGAGGCATTGCGAGATTGGATGGCTTCGGTCGAGACCACGCATTACATCATTGGTTCGGTGATAGGTCCCCACCCGTTTCCCATGATGGTCCGCGATTTTCAAGCAGTGATTGGCAGGGAGGCGCGCCAGCAGTCGCTCGATACATTCGGACGCTTGCCCGACACCGTCGTGGCATGTGTCGGTGGTGGGTCCAACGCGGCTGGTATGTTCTATCCGTTTATCGATGACGATCAGGTGCGATTGGTGGGAGTGGAAGCGGGGGGTATTTCTCCCGAACCGGGGCAGAATGCATCGCCGCTGACCCACGGCGCACCCGGCGTGTTGCACGGCAGTCGCAGCTACGTCATGCAGGACGAAGATGGGCAAACTTCGCCGGTTCACTCGGTGTCGGCGGGCCTGGATTACCCCGGGGTAGGTCCCGAACACAGTTATTGGCGCGACGTCGGTCGTGTCGAGTACACGGAATGCCGCGACGACACGGCGCTGAAGACTTTCGATCTGGTGGCCAAGACCGAAGGGATCCTGCCGGCGTTGGAGTCGTCGCATGCGATTGCCAAGGCCATGGAATTGGCCGCAACGATGCCCGCCGACAAGATCGTCATGGTCTGTCTGTCCGGCCGCGGTGACAAGGACGCTGCCGAAATCGCTCGCCTGCGGGGCGAAGAGTACTAAGCCCGCCCCATAGAAACCGGATTTTTCGACTCCATCAGGAGAAAGCTAGCCGCACCCATGTCAGCGATTGACGAACGATTCCAACAGTTGCGCGAAGCGGGAAAGAAGGCATTCATTCCGTTTGTCACGGCAGGAGATCCCTCGTTGGACATGACGACCCGCGTGCTGCGCGAATTGGCACAGGCCGGCGCTTCGATCGCTGAAGTCGGGGTGCCGTACAGCGATCCGATCGCCGACGGACCAGTCATCCAAGCCTCGTATACGCGGGCTCTGGACTCCGGATTCCGCCTGCGCGAGTTGTGGCCCGCTATGGCCCAGTGCCGAGCTGACTTGGGGCAGATGCCGTTGGTCAGCATGATCAGTTATTCAATCATCCATCGCATGGGCATCGATGCATTCTTGGATAGCGCTCAGGGAGCCGGCTTCTCCGGTGCGATCGTGCCCGACCTGCTGTTGGAGGAAGGCGACACATTGCGCAGCGCTGCTCGGCAGCGAGATTTCAGCTTGATTCATCTGGTTACACCCACCACCGACCGCGACCGGATGGTGCGCATCGCGGAAGCTTCGACCGGATTTCTGTATTTCGTTTCCGTGACCGGGATCACCGGCGAACGAAACGAGTTGCCTGCCGAACTGCTGGATCAAGTCGCCTGGTTGAAGGCTCGGACCGAACTGCCGGTGTGCGTGGGGTTTGGTATCAGCCGACCCGAGCACGTGCGGATGTTGCGGCCGATTGCCGACGGCGTGATCGTCGGCTCGGCCATCGTCCGTCGGTTGGCAGAGCATGCCGATGCCGACACCGCGCTCGGTGCTGTCCGACAACTGGCCGCGGAGTTGATCGAGGCGTTGGAGGAAGATGCCTGAGCGTCGGCCTATCCGCGTCCGGTCCGGGAACAGGCCGGACGTGCGATGGTGCCAAGCCCGGGCGGACGGGGTTCACACCCACACACCTTGAAAACCGCAGTCCGGCGAGACTAGTCGAGGGATAACGTTCCAGCGATCCAGCTCCGCAGCCAACGCCAGATCGTCTTGGTAGCCGGCGGCTATCAAGTTTTTCCCACCATCTGTTTGTGCAAAGAAAGTTTGGATGCTTTCTCTCTCCAGCGGCTGCCCTGACTGCGGATCGCCAACATGCTTTGAACAAACGCGGTTCCACAATGCAAGTGCCTGTAGGCTGTCTTCGTCGGTGACGGGAAAGTCACCAGCCGCCAGAATGGCACCCGCCGTCAGCAGGTCCTCGCCAGCGATGGTTCCATTGGTTCCCGCGCACAGTATCCGGATATCGGCGGGCGAGGGGCCGGCGCGGCTCGACTTCCACAAGAAACGGGCAATAGCCTGGCGATTCAGCAGCGAACCGAGCAGAATCGTGCCGGCACGCTGGGCCGCGGCCACGGCCCGCGTTCCATTGGTCGTGGTGAAAATCAGAGTTCTTCCCCCGACGCGACCGCGGGTGTACTCGCTGGGACTGTTGCCCAGATCGAACCCGGGAATCGGTTTGCACTCCCGCTCCCCGCACAACAGGACGGGACCGCTCAATGCATCGCGCTGCGCCATTGCCTCGGAAATGCTACCGGCAACATGGATGGCCGATGCCTGGTGGGCCAACGCCGTGCAGGCACAGGAAGTGAATCGCAGCGTATCGATGACGACGACCGTAGTTCGCTGGTCCACCGCCCCCAGTCGTTCGGGCAGGGTCGCCACACGGATGTTCGGTCGCTCTGGTTGGGTTGGCGTGTTCATCATGCACGTTGTACGGCATGGGGAGGGAACTGTCACGCCCCATGCATTCCTGTCATGGTGGCCGCGCGTCGATTGCGTAGAATGAGGATCCATCGCGGATTCCGGCAGGGACTGCCGGGCGACTTTGGGGCTGGAGCGGAAGGCAGGTTACAAGTTTCCGGCAGGAACAGGTGGGCGACTTTGGATTGGGGCGGAAGGTAGGTTGGAAGATTCCGGCAGGGACTGCCGGGCGACTTTGGGAATGGGACTGAGAGAATGAGCGTCAGCCAGCAAGCCGACTCCTTGAGCAACGCGTTGCAGCAGTTTGGGCTGACCGAGTTCCGGCCTGGGCAGCGTGAGGTGATCGAAGCCATCCTGGCGGGGCACGATTGCATGTGCATCATGCCCACCGGCGGGGGAAAGAGCTTGTGCTACCAATTGCCTAGCGTGATCCGTGCAGGATTGACGATCGTCGTTTCGCCTCTGATCGCCTTGATGAAGGACCAGGTCGATTCGCTCCAGGCCCGGGGGATCCCGGCTACGTTGATCAACAGCACCTTGTCCGCCGCCCAGCAACAGCAGCGGTTGCAGGAAGTGGCAGCGGGGAAATACCGCCTGGTGTATGTGGCCCCGGAACGGCTGCGCAATCCGCGGTTCGTGGATGCGATTCGGGCCACGCCGATCCAGTTGTTGGCTATTGACGAGGCCCATTGCATCAGCCAGTGGGGCCACGACTTTCGCCCCGATTATGCCCGCATCGGCCAGTTTCGCGAAGTGCTTGGCGGGGTGCAAACCATCGCCCTGACGGCCACGGCCACGCCGCGCGTGCGCGACGATATCTGCGATGTACTGCGTCTGAGGAAGCCCAAGCAGTTCATGAGCGGTTTTGCCCGCCCGAATCTCCACTTCGGCGTGGTACAGGCCAACGCCGATCGTGAGAAGCTGGAACAGGTGGGACGTTTTCTCCAGCAGCAACCGGGGGCGGGAATTATCTACTGCGCTACCCGCAAACGATGCGATACCGTCGTCGAGTACATCGCCGAGCAGCTCCATATTCCCGTCGGCGCGTACCATGCCGGTTTGCTACCCGAGCAGCGTCGGGCGATCCAGGATCGTTTCATGAACGATGACTTGCGCATCGTCGTAGCCACCAATGCATTTGGCATGGGAATCGACAAGCCCGATTTGCGTTTCGTAATCCATTTCAATATGCCCGGCTCGCTGGAAGCGTATTATCAGGAGGCCGGGCGCGCGGGGCGCGATGGTCTGCGCAGCACGTGCGTGATGCTGTACGCCTACCAGGATCGGTATATTCAAGAATTCTTTATCGACAATCGATATCCCTCCCGCGAGCTGATTCAGCAGGTCTACGAATTCCTGCAGGAAATCGACGAGGATCCGATCGAGATGACCATGGAGGAGATCAAGACGGCCCTCGGTTTGAGCGTCTCCGCCGAGGCCATCGGTAGTTGCTTGAAAATTCTGGCGCGGACACGCGTGCTGGAACGGCTGGAAGCCGGAGGCGGGATGGCGCGGGTCTGCCTGGACAGCAACCTGCCCACCCTCGTCGACTTGTTGCCGCGAGAGGCAAAGACGCAGCGAACCGTGCTGCGGGCTCTCGAACAAATGGTGGGTGATCGGCGGGGCGAGGAGGTGTACGTCCATCCCGATGCGCTGTCCAGACGCACGCAGTTGGATCGCAAGCAGATCCAACGGGCGTTGCGGGAATTGAACAAGCTGGAGGCGGTCGATTACGTACCACCGTTTCGTGGCCGGGCGACCCACTTTCGCCGCCGCGATGTGCCGTTCGAACGGTTGGGGATCGACTTCGATCACCTTCGCAAGATGAAGGAGGTCGAGTACGAACGGCTGAACCAGGTGGTGGGCTACGCTCAGTCCAGCCTTTGCCGGCAGCGGGCGATTTTGCGTTACTTCGGCGATACCTCCGCGGACAACTGTGGTCAATGCGATCGGTGCCAGCGGCGGCGTGGCTGGCCGCAGATCCCCGCCCCTGCAACGGCGGCCGCCAACCCGACTCCGGGGCAATCTGGCGAACCGGGCCAAACCGGTTCTCCCAGTGGCAACGACCGAGCGGTCGGTGCCGATCAGGAGGCCGATCAGGCGGTGGTGTGTGCCGGCGATGATCCGTTGGTGCTCGCTGCCTTGGAAGCAATCGTGGACGCGGTGCGCAGGACGCACGGCCGAATTGGAAAACAATTGATTGCACAATTCTTGTGCGGTTCGCAGAACGCCAAAGTCCAGAAGATGGGGCTGACCCGGCTGGCCGGTTTCGGCATGCTGTCCGATTTGCGACAGGCCGATGCCGTCGAGGCGCTCGAAGCGTTGTTGCATGCCGGAGTTTTGACGCAGCACGAGGTGACTCGCAATCGGCCAACGATTTCGGTTTCCGAAGAAGTGGGGCAGGGGAGGGAGGTCCGGACGGCGTTGGCTCGCGTTCCCCTCGATCGAAGCCTGGCCGAGAAACTGCAGGCCATCGGCCGCCGCGTGGCCCGACCCCAACAGGCTGCCCAGCAGCGGATGGGGGAACAGGCCCGTCGCGAAGGGCAAGAGGCCTCTCCCGCACCGGCCCCGCGCGATCGCCATCGGGTCGATCCGCCGCCGCAGCAGCAGCGGGATGCAGCGCAGGGGGAAACCGCCTCCGATTTCACCTGGACGATCATGCTGTTCCGCCAAGGAGCCGATTGGGGGCAGGTTCGCGCGATTCGGCGGATGTCTGATGACGAACTGGCGGCGAGTCTGTGCGACGCATTGGCAGCCGGGAGGGCTTTGGAGGCGAAGTGGATCGCTTGCCCGCAGGATCAAACGCCGACACCCGGTCAGCAACGCGTCCTCCGCGAGTTGCGGCGGCGACGGGCCGCCGGTCTGACGTAGCTTGAAATCGGAGCTTTGCTCGAGTTCGCCGCCACAGCGCGGCAGACGAAAGCGCGGCAGACGAAGGCTCACTGCTGGGGCGTCAAATTAGGCAAACAGGGGCGGCGATGCGGCTTGTACTGAAAGTGGTGGATGTACCGGTCGTACCGATTCGATCAATTATTCAGGCCCGGTAACGGCATCCCGAGTGCGATGCGGATGCAATTTTGGGGGAACGGGCCCAAGGACCGGGGGCGAAACTCCGCTTGGCGGACAGGGCGGCCGGTTCCAGGGAGGATGCGGGATACCAAGCGAACGGGAGTCGCGAACCATGATGCGAAGAATACTGGCTGTTGCCGTTGGCGTAGGGATCGGGTGGAGCGCCGTAACGGCGTCGGCCCAGCAATGCGATTCGTGCGACGGGATGCGACGATGTTCCGTGTGCTGCGACGATCGCGGCTTGCTCGATGCCGCAGACGCTTTGTTGGGGCGGATCCATGCTCGGGCGCAATGCAATTTGCGGCGGTCGCAGCGTGACATCCAACAACTGACCGAACTGCTCCGCAAGTTGCCCGGCATGCAACGGCGCTACCAGCATGGATGCGGTTGCGATGCATGCGATGCTGGTTGCGGCGCTTGCGATGCTGGGGGGAATATCGGGCATGCCCCCAGTCCCGCTGTGGAGGCGCACGGCAATCGAGCGTTCCACACACCGCCATCCAATACCCGACGGATCGGCGATGGGTCGGAATCGGCCAACTCGCCACCATCGTTGGTCCGTCGCCGCGGCATAGACACCGCTCCAGTTTTTCCCCTGGAACGCGAGCCGTCGAACGGGAGGAATCCCAACAACTCGGCGGCTCACCAGTCCGCAGACCGGATTGAAGAGCGATCCCCATCGGCTTCCGCCAAGAGCTTCGTCGGTACCGAGACGCCTGTCGATGCGGGGCCAGCCGATCGACCAACGGAGCAGGCCGCGGAAGGCGGCAACGCGCCGACGTGGCGCACTCGCGGCCGTTCCGATTCGATTCCCAGCGGCCGGCCGGCCGCGATTCCGCAACGCCACGCGGAGCCGATACCAGACCACCTGCAGAATCCGTTCGAGGATGACGTGCCGGCCGAGGGCCCCGGTCGGCCGATAGAAACACTGCCAGGCGGCGGGCCACAGCCTCCCTTCAGCGAAGCATTCGATCCCCAGGCGCAGGAAGGATCCTCCCACACCGCTACCTCGTCCGCCGATACCAAGTCGTTGGCCGCCACACACAGCTCGCGGCGAAGTGCTGCCCGGCGCGGAAACCCGACCATCTCTACTGGCCACCAGGTGATCCCGGCCTCGGCCGTCGCCGAGCGATTTCCACCTGAGCCGCTTCCCTTGCGACCGGTGCGCCCATTGGGAACGGATCGATCGGTGGAGCGTTGAGTGACGTACGACGCCGACCTGATCCTGATGGCCGGCCTGTCCCTGCAGCCCCGGGGTGACCGTATTCCCGCTTGGACGCCGGAAAGTCCCTCCCGCGCTTTCCGGCGTCCTCCCTTTTGGGGCATCCGTACCCGGTGCGCTCTCTGTATCTTGCTGCGGGCAACAGGCCTGACACGGCGTCTGCACGGCAACTTCCCCGGGGCCCCGGGGAAGCCGGATTACCCCCGTGTTACCGCAGCGGCATGGTCCCCTTGCTGACCGAATGCCGGCGACTACCGTTCCTGTACCTCGGTTTGCCATTGTTCGAGCAACTGCAGGGCTTGCAGGGGAGTCATCTCTACGATGTTCAGTTCCCGAAGTTTCTCCACGACCGGATGATCTGCGAATTCGAACAGAGTCAATTGGATGGGGGCACCCTTGGGTCGGCGGGGCGGAGTGATCTTCGATTCTCCGCGAGCGTTGATATGGTCTTCCTCCAACTGTTGCAGGACTTCACGTGCCCGTTGGTTCACGGCGGTGGGGATGCCCGCCAGTCGTGCCACGTGGATCCCGTAGCTCTTGTCGGCCCCTCCCTTAGCAATGCGATGCAGGAAGACGATATTGTCATCCCATTCGCGCACGGTGACATTGTAATTTCGTACACCTGGGAGCGATTTCTCCAGTTGCGTCAGCTCATGGTAATGGGTGGCGAAGAGAGTCTTGGCGCGCACCACATCGTGCAGGTACTCCACGATAGCCCAAGCCAGGCTGAGGCCATCATAGGTGCTGGTCCCCCGTCCGATTTCATCCAGCACGATCAAGCTGCGGTCGGTAGCCGTATTGAGAATGCGGGCCGTTTCGACCATTTCCACCATGAAGGTACTTTGTCCGCGGGACAGTTCATCACTGGCACCGACTCGGGCGAAGATCCGATCCACCACGCCGATCGTCGCCCGGCTGGCCGGAACGAAGCTTCCCAATTGAGCCATCAGGGTGATCAGTGCAACCTGGCGAATGTAAGTGCTCTTGCCGGCCATATTGGGACCGGTGATCAGCATGATGGAACCGTGATCACCGCCGATCATGCAATCGTTGGGAACGAACGTCCCCTTGGGCTGCAGAGCGTCCAGCACGGGGTGGCGGCCGTCGACGATTTCCAATTCCATTCCGTCGGTCACTTCGGGGCGGACGTAGCCATTTCTGCGTGCCAGTTCGGCCAATCCTCCCAGCACGTCCGCCTGGGCGATCACTTCGGCCGCGGTTTGCAATTGGGGTAGGTGTTGGGCCACATCGTCGCGCAACTGCTGGAACAGTTCGGTTTCCAGCTCGATCGACCGTTCCTCCGCCGACAGGACTTTCGATTCGTACTGCTTGAGCTCGTCCGTCACGTACCGCTCCGCGTTCTTCAATGTTTGTTTGCGGATGTAATGCGGCGGGACTTTATCCTTGTGCGCGTTGGTGACTTCCAGGTAATACCCGAAGACCTTGGTGTATCCGATCTTCAGGCTGGGGATGCCGGATTCTTCGATTTGTTTCTTCTGGTACTGGGCGATCCATTCCTTGCCTCCCCGCGCCAGCGTACGGAACTCGTCCAGTTCCGGGCTGAAGCCGGGACGAATGAAGCCGCCATCACGGATATGCAGCGGGCAGTCATCCTGCAGGGCGGACAGAAGTTTCTCCGCCAGCTCAGGACAGGGATCGATTTGTCCAGCCAGCTCGACCAGCAGGGGCGCGTGGCACTCGGCGAGCAACTGCTGCAGGGCCGGTAATCGTTGCAACGACAGTCCGATTTGCCGCAGGTCCCGTGGGCTGGCGCGCCCCGTGGCGACTCGACCAACTAAACGCTGCAGGTCATACACTGCATCGAGTTGTTCACGAAGCTTCTGGCGGGTTCGATCCTCCTGCGCCAATTCCCCGACCGCCTCATGCCTTCGGCTGATGGCATGCACATCGACCAGGGGAGCCGACAGCCACTGAGCCAACAGGCGGGCGCCCATCGATGTACACGTCTGATCCAGGACGGCCAGCAGTGACCCGGCGCGATCACGATCGCGGATCGTGTGGGTCAATTCCAGGCTGCGGCGCGTGGCGGCATCGATCTCCAACGCACTGCCTTGTCTCCAGGGGACAACATGTTGCAGGTGCCCCAGGGACGTCTTTTGCGTTTCCTGGAGATAGGCCAACACAGCGCCGGCCGCAGCGATGGCCGGTGCATCCTGGGCGGGATCCCAACCCATCCCCTCGAGTCCCCGCACGCCGAAGTGCTCGCACAAACCCCGTTGGGCTTCCTCCGGTGCGAATTGCCAGGCCGGACGCAGGGTCACTGCCCAATCCGATTCCTGGCCGGGTGAAAACAATCCGTCATCATCCCGCAGTAGGACCTCGGACGGTTCGAGTCGAGCCAGTTCATCGAGGACCTTCTGCCGCGGTAAAACCGTGGCGGAAAAACGTCCCGTCGACAGTTCGGCCCACGCCAGCCCCACGGGGCCGTCCTTGCGGCCCGGTTCGGGCGAGTAGACCGCGGCCAACAGATTCGGCTGCAGAGGATCCAGCAGGGCGTCGTCGGTCAGAGTGCCTGGAGTCACGATGCGCGTCACTTCCCGGCGGACGATGCCCTTGGCCTGCCGCGGATCTTCGACCTGATCGCAGACGGCCACGCGGTATCCCTGCCGAATCAGCTTGGCCAAATACCCTTCGAGCTGATGGTGGGGGAACCCAGCCATGGGAACGGGATTCTCCCCTTTGTCGCGGCTGGTCAGGGTCAACCCCAGCACCCGAGCGCAGATTTTGGCATCCTCATGAAACAGCTCGTAGAAATCCCCCATGCGAAAAAGGAGCAGCGCATCGCCGCACGCCGCCTTGGCTTCTTCGTACTGACGCATCATGGGTGAAACGGCCATGCAGATGCATCCACGCTGAGGAGGGATTGAGTCGTGTCGCCAATTGACCGTGCCCCCGTCCTGCGGCCTGGTTGCCAGGGGCGTTTCTTCCAGCGTACCCCAACGACGCCCGTCCGTCCGGTGGCACAGGAAGACTCCGAGGATCGTGAGTATCCAGCAAAGCGGACAGAGATCAAGGTGTTGCGGGCAGCATCGGATCGCCAAAGAACCAGCGTGAGACCAGCGTTGGATTCCTACACGCGACCGCCGGACGAAAACGACGGGCGCGAGATGGATCCAAGCGGCAAGCGGGCGGCACTGACCGGCATTGCTGATGCCGAATCGATTTGAGTGGGCCGATCGCGGCGCGACTCGTCAGGTGCTCTGCCAAGTCTCGGGTTCTGGGGTACCCGCGCTGGTGGTATGAGCTTTTGACCCGCCATAGAGGCGTGGCGACGCATGGCAAGCAGGGCGTTTGCTCGGCTTCTTTCCATTTGAAAGAGCACTAGGCAACGAACTCTTCTTCCTGGTCGCCCGTGGGCCGGGTGATTTGACCAGCGTCCTCCAGGCTTCGCACTACATCGACGATCTTTTGTTGCACGGCTTCCACTTCGCTCAACCGCACTTTGCCCAGGAATTCCATTTCTTCGCGAAGCATTTCCGCAGCGCGTTGCGACATATTGCTCAAGATCTTTTCCTGCAGGGCCTGGCTGGCTCCCTTGAGTGCCATCGCCCACTGGCTGGTTTCTACGTTCTTGAGCACCGTCTGGATGTCTTTGTCGCTGAGCTTGAGCAAGTCTTCGAAAACGAACATCAAGCGGCGAATCTCTTCCACCAACTCGGGCTTCTCCTTGCTCAGTGCATCGAGAATCGCCCGCTCGGTCGTGCGGTCGCATACGTTCAACATCTCGGCAACCGCCGGCACGCCGCCCGCCTTACGGTAGCCCTGCGTGAGGAACAAGGACATGCGGCTGGACAGCACGTTCTCGACTTCCTCGATGGCATCCGGGCTGGTCTGTCCCATTTCGGCGATGCGTTCGATCACCGATAAACGGCGATCCAGGGGCAAACCGGCGAGTACGCCGGCAGCCGTTTGCGGTGGCAGGTGACTCAGGACCAGCGCGATGGTTTGCGGATGCTCGTCGATCAGAAAGGAAAGGATGTTCTGGGGATCGGTCTTGTGCAGAAAACCGAAGGGAAGCGACTCGAGGGTCTGTTGCAGGACGGACAACGTATCATTGGCGTCCTTCCCCAATGCTTTTTTGACCAGATTCTTGGCCTTGTCCAGACCGCCGGAGTTGGGGCCTAGGATGCTGGGACGGCTCTCCAAGAACTCCTGGATGACGCGTTCCTGTTCCTGCCCACTGACGGTGTCCATTTGCGCAATAGCGATCGACACCCGTTCCACGTAATGGCGCGGCAAACGGGCCAGTAGCGCGGCGGCTTCGTCCTCGTCCAGACTCATGACGAGGATCGCAGCTTTACGCACGCCTTCGGAGATTTGAGTCGGCAGCGAAGATGCCATCGGTTCGCAGCAAGTACCGTGTCGTAGAGGGTAGGGTGCCAGGAGATTCGCCAGCGCGTCCGCCGCGACCTCCCACCTCTCTACATCGTTCGGTCGATCCGCCCGTCTTGGGCCTGGTTCCGACACGCTTCGCGCTTGTCCCGTCGATCGGTCCGTTCGTAAGGAAATTACCAATCGATCCGGCAAATCCCCCACTGGCCGTTATTCTCGTCGACTCCCACTTCCAGCCAATTCAACGCATCACCCACCCGCGGGCGGAGGGCGCCGCGGAGCTGGCGGGCGATCCACTGGGCAATCTCTTCGGCCGTCGTGTTGATCACCGGTAGGATAATGCAGTCCTCGCGGGGAAAGATCCAGCGACGATCTTCGAATACTGCAGTAACCTCCCGCTCCTGTTCGGTCACGCGAATGGCCGGGTGCGAGCGAGGCAGGAGAACATGGTGGTCGAGCCGCCCCACGATATCGGCCAGTGCATCGCGAAAGGCGATGAAGTCAATGACGTACCGGTTCTCGTCCAACGTACCGCATACCTCAGCCCGTACCCCATAGTTGTGGCCGTGCAATCGTTCGCAGATGTTTCCGTCAAAGGTGATGAAATGGGCTGCGCTGAATACCAGTTGCTGTTTGTGCAAATGGACTCGGAATTGCCCCTTTCGCTCCGTTTGTCCGCTCATGGCAGCCCCCTGAATCGCATCGCTCTCTCGTCGGTTGCTCGTACGTCCCGCGGTGCCGGTCAAAATCACCCTGCGGGGGCAGGGCGGAAGATCGTCGCCGGTTCGACGCGTCGGGTACGATGATGATACCAGGGGCCCCGGCGATGGGGAGGACAAGGGACGTGATGAAGCGCTGTCGAGAGGGTGAGCGGACACGACTGCGACCGAGGTTTGGTGTCCTGTCCTTTCTGCATGGGGTACACTGGGCGCCGGTTGCGTGTTCCTCGCGCCGATGGTCCGCAGGAATCTCGTCCGCCCCATCCGGGGTTACGCTTGGTGGTGGGAACACTACCCGCACCGTTCTTGAACAACTGGATTTGACGCTGTGAGTACTCCGCCCGATGGCCATCGCCTGTCAAATGCCCAACCAGCGACCGATTCGGCGAAAGATGACGCGGGAACTGGATGCCAGCCGCTCGAAGCACCACCTGGGGAGCACGCCGGGGCGGAGCGAGTCCACCGAGGTTGCCACCACGAGGAGGATACGTGGAGTACCGCCGGCACCTGGCGGCAGTTGGACCCGAGGTCGATCGCGATGTCCCGTATCGTGGGAGCGATCGCCGCGACGGTGTTGACGATTCTGGCTCTGGTTGGCGTCGCGACCGCGTGGCTCACCGTTTCGTGGCCTCTGTGGGGCATCGGCGCGTTATTGTGCCTGGCCATGGTGGTGGTGGCGATCGGTTGGATTGTCGCCTGGTGGTGGCCGCCCTTGGCGTTTCGCCACGCGCGATGGCGGTTGGACGCCGCCGGGTTGGAGATCTACCGCGGGGTGCTGTGGAGGCACCGTATCGCCATCCCTGCACACCGCGTCCAGCACGTCGACGTGGCTCAAGGGCCCATGCAGCGGATGTTCGACCTGGGGACCTTGATTGTCCATACTGCAGGAACCCAACATGCATCGGTGGAGTTGAGCGGGTTGAACCATGGGGAGGCTATGCGTCTGCGCGATTTGTTGATCGAGTTTCGAGGGGGCAACGATGTCGTCTGACCGTCCTGAGCCTGGCGATCTTCCGGCTGCAGACCAGAGAGGACGTCCGGACATGCCCGTAATGGCCGAGCCGGCGACGGTCGTGGACGCCGAGCCGGCCATGGCTCGATTGGCGGAACCGAATCACCTGCATCCGTCCTCGGTCCTGTTCGAGGTCCTCTCGCATGTTCGCCAGTTGATCTTGCCCATGCTGCTAGGGGCGGCCAGTGCCGTTCAAGGGAGTATCCTCGGCGGGGGTGTCGCAGGGGTGATCTTCGCCATCGCGGTGGGGTTTACCCTGCTGCGGTACTTCACCCTGAAGTACCACATTCGTGACGAAGACCTGGTGGTTACCGAGGGACTGTTGTTCCGTCGCGTACGGGTGATTCCGATTCGGCGCATTCAGAATGTCGACTTGGTCCAGAACCTGTTGCATCGGTTGTTCGGAGTGGCCGAAGTGGTTATCGAGACGGCGTCGGGAGGTGAGCCGGAAGCTAAGCTGCGGGTGTTGCGGCTGGATCAAGTCGCTGTATTGGAAGACGCCATTCGCGCGGTGTCGGGCGGAACCATGATACCTGCCCCGAGTCTTGTTGGTTCAGAGATCCGCGAGGGACTCGCGGGCGACTCTGATGCGGCGAGTCTTGTTGATGCGAAGATCCGCGAGGGACTCGCGGGGCACTCTGCAGCAAACGAATTCGCGAGCGGCGCCGCGCAACCTGCGCCGAGCCCAACACCGCAGAGCGACGAAGTCGTTGTGCACCGTATCCCTATCAGGCATCTCGTGTTGGCTGGAGTGGCCAGCAACCGTGGCATGATTCTGGTCGGAATGTTGCTGGGGTATGTGGTTCAACAGCAGGATTTCGACGAGCGCTTCGACATCGACGCGTTGGCCGGTTATGTACCCCAGTCTACCGATTGGTGGGTGACGGCGATCTTGATTGCCGCGGGCGGCCTGGCCGCCATCGTTCTGCTGCGCCTGCTCGGCATTGCCTGGTACATCCTGCGGTTCTACGATTACAAATTGTCGCGCCGCGGCGATGATCTGCGAGTGGCGTGCGGATTGTTCACGCGCGTATCGGCCACGGTGCCGCGGCGGCGGATCCAGTTCATTTCCGTGCACCGGCCCTTGTTCCTGCGCTGGATGGGGCTGGCCTGCATCCGCATCGAAACGGCCGGAGGTGCCGGCAAGGGGATGGAGGACGCCAGCAGCACGATTTCGCGCCGCTGGTTTTGCCCGGTGCTGGCGGACCGGGATGTCGATCGACTGCTGCGAGAACTGCGGGCGGATGCGGCATTCGCTTGGAACGATCTGCAATGGTTGCATGTCGCACCGCAAACCGGCAAACGGTTGACACGCATCGCGCTGGTGGCATCGATTGTGACCGGGGTGGCCGGATACTGGTTCTGGCCGCCCTGGGGCTGGTTGGTGGGCCCGGCCCTGTTTCCCCTGCTGGTTCTGCTGGTGTGGAAGAAGGCCAAGGCCCGGCGGCTGGCCACGACCGGAAGTTGTGTCCTGTTCCAAAGCGGGTTGTTTACTCGAAAGTTGAGCCTGGCATTTCTAGATCGCATCCAAGTGCTCGAGGTGCGGCAAAGCCCGTTCGATCGCCGATGGCAGATGGCCAGCCTGCGGATCGATACGGCGGCGGCTGGTCCGGCCGACCATGTGATCGACGCCAGGTTCTTGAGCCAGGGGGTGGCCCAGCAGTTGTTGGAACAATTGCGCGCGTCGAGCTCCCTGCACACGCCCGCATGGCAATAATGGAGCAATTCTCCCGTAAGCTGACCGTGTCGACCCGGCTGTCACGAACTGCCAACACGCTTTTTCAAATAGAATTCGCCAAGATATCGATCAACTTTGCCCGAGAGACGCGGGGCGGAAGGCCATCGCGTGGGCGGAACCAGACAGGCGGAATGTTGCTATGGATGACCCATCGGTTGTAGAAGCAATTCTCGTGGAGGAGGATGCTGAGGCATCGTCGGCGGTCTTTGGGGAAACGTGTCCAGCCTGTGGGGCGCCGCACACGGGCGAGGACCAGTTTTGCCGCAGTTGTGGCACCGAGCTGGGGCCGCCTTCTCCTGAGCCGGAACGAGCGGAGGGACCACCACGGCATACGTTCCAATGCAAGAACTGTGGCAGCCTGGTCGCTACCACAACCGAACGCCGGAGCTATGTCTGTCCCTTCTGCGACTCGGCCTACGTGACCGAGATCGATGTGCGGGAGTCGGGGCGGCAGCGTCCGGAGTTCATCATCGGATTCACTGTCACCGCTCAACAAGCCCAACAAAAATTCCACGACTGGATCGGACGCAACGCCTGGTTCCGACCGGGCGATCTGAAGCTCAAGGCGATGACCGATCGGCAGCGGGGAGTTTACTTGCCGTTCTGGCACTTTACGGCTTTCGCCGCCAGCCGTTGGCGGGCGAGAATCGGCGAGTACTGGTACCGTACCGAAACCTACACCGTCACCGACTCGAAGGGTCGGACGACGGTACGCACGCGCCAGGTACGGGAAACGGAATGGTTCCCGTTGGAGGGCGAGCACGAGAAGTACTATTGGGGGATCCTGATACCCGGGACCAGCAGCATTACGGCCGCTGAGGCGCGCGCCATCCAGCCGTTTCATCTCGATGCGCTCCGCCGTTACGATGCATCGTTCATTGCCGGATGGATGGCCGAGGAGTACACGGTTCCCCCAGACCAGGCGGCCGAGGTTTGCCGTGGGGAAATCGAGAATCGCGAAGTGGTCGCCGTACGCAATTTTCTGCCCGGGGACACTTACCGGAACCTGGAAGTGCGGACTCGAATCGAGTTCACGGGCCGCGACTTGATTCTGTTGCCCGTCCACGTGTTGAGCTACCGGTATCGCGATAAGGTGTATCGGTTTCTGGTCAACGGCCAGACGGGGAAGGTCACCGGGCAGAAACCCGTCTCGGCTCGTCGCATCGCTGTGGTGGTGGCCTTGGCTGTCGCCGTCATTGCCATTCTGGTGGCGGTTGTTATCCTGAGCCAGCAATAACGTGCATCGGTTTTGGCCCGGCTTCCTTTTCCACGATTTTCAACGACGCGACCCGCGATGCGGCAACTCTACCTGACGAAGGATCTGGTGCGCAGCATCAAACGGGGGCACGCCTGGCTTTTCTCAAATGCAATCGAGCGCATCGATGCCCCGGCGGGAACTCCCGTATTGATCGTACCGCGTCGGGGAACGCAGCCGATAGCCAGCGGAATCTACGACCCGCGGCATCCCCTGGCGGTTCGCATCTGTCGAACGCATCCCCCCTGGGAGCTGGACGAAGGGTGGCTGCACAACGGTTTGACGCAAGCGATGAAACTCAGGCGGCATTTCTCAGCTCAGCAGACGACGGGCTATCGGTTGGTCGCTGGCGAAGGCGATCATCTGCCGGGGCTGATCGTCGACGTATATGCTTCGGTGGCCGTGATCAAGCTGGATGGAGGATCCCCTGCAGGGTTCTACGAAGTTCCCGCCATCGCTCGGTGGTTGATGCGGCACTTGGATATCGACCGGGTGGTCCAGCGGTTCCGCCAGCGGGGCAGGGCAGGGGAGGTCGTAGCGGGAGGACCCATCGAAGGGCCGATTGCCTTCCTGGAAAATGGAATGCGGTTCACCGCCGAAGTTCTGCATGGTCAAAAGACCGGTTTTTTTCTGGACCAACGGGACAATCGGAGCATCATCCGCGATCTGGCCTGCGACCGCACCGTACTGAATCTGTTCAGTTACTCGGGAGGATTCTCCGTCGCCGCCGGCTTGGGTGATGCCCTGCATGTTCACTCGGTCGATGTCGCGCCGCGGGCGATCGAGGCTTGCCAGTCGCATTGGGAGATGAACCATCTGGATCCAGCCCGACATACGCCGGTGACGGCCGATTGCTTTCAGTTTCTAGAACAATCGATTGCACGCGGAGCCACTTGGGGAATGGTCATCTCGGATCCGCCATCGTTTGCTCCCAACCAACGGAGCCGATCGGCCGCCCTACAGGCCTATCGCCAATTGGCCGAACGGACGGCGCGAGTCACGGTCGGCGGGGGGCTGCTGGCCCTGGCATCGTGCTCCAGCCACATCACTGCCGAGGCATTCGCCGAAGCGTGCTTCGCCGGGATCTGCCATGCCAGGCGGGGAGCTACGCAGTTGTTGCAGCGTGGCTTGCCGATCGATCATCCCACGCCTGCGGCGATGCCGGAATTGCGCTACTTGAAATTCTTGTTGTTCCGATTGAACGACTGACCAGCAGAATCGAAACCACCATGGATTTTCCACGGAGACACCGAAATGGCTGCTTCCGAGTTATCGCTGGCCTGGGATCCCGAAATCGATACACCGGCCACGATTGCCATCGTGGGTGGAGGTCGGGCCGGTATCGAGGCCGCGCTGTATGCACGTTTTCTGGGATACGACGTGTGGTTGTTCGAACGCGGACGGCCCGGCAGGGCCTGGCAGCACGTGTCCCACGTTCCCATGTCAGGAACCTGGCAGGAGGAAACATCACCCTTGGGCCGGGCGGCTCTGGAGGCCCAAGGTACGCCCCTGGAGGTCGAGTTGGCATCGCGGCCGACCTACGGGGAGTACGTCCAGCGGTATTTGACGCCCCTGGCCAAAACGGACTTGGTGTACGACAGTGTTCAAATCCAGAGTACCGTGCGGTCGATCAGCCGCTGTGGCATCCCTCCCGGTGCGGTCGTCTCCGTTCAGGAGGCAGCCGACCTGGAATTTCGCGTACTGGTCGATTCGGTCTCCCGCGGCCCGCATTGCCCCATCGTCGATATCGTCCTGGATTGTTCGGGTTTGCAACCGGTCGGCGGACTTGGGCCTGGCGGAGGTTGGGCAGTAGGACAGGACCGGCTGGAGCCAGGGCACCTGGCTGCGCAGCGCGGAACCGATCATGCGTCGGTCGTGGGCGCCGCTGCTGGAGGCCGGATCGTCCTGGTCGGCAACTCAGCGGCGGCTATCCGATGTGCGGAATTACTGAGGGACTGCGAGGGGGATCGCATCCAGCGCTGGACGTGGCTGCTCCCCGGCCGGGCCGGCGATGGGCAAGCGAGTTGGGCGCACTTGCCCGATGCATTGGCCCAGACCGCCAGCGTCCTGGTGGATCGAGCACCGTCGGAGCACTGGGCCGCTCTGGAGATCATCGGGGTTGAACGCATGACGCAACTCGAGACCGGTGGCTGGAATCTTGAACTGCGGCGTCGGGCGGATGAGACCGTGGAGATCCAATGTGATGATTTGATCGTGGCGCCACCCGAATGGCCCGACTGGCAGATTTGCCAACCGCTGCGGGAGAGTCTGGCCGAGCCGCCCGATCGGCAGGCGGATGCCCCGTTCCTCACCCCGCACCCGCATTACTATGTCTTAGGCAGCAAGGCAGATCGTCGAGCGCAGAAGAGACTGGCACGCACCTTGGACCACATCCGCGCGGTGTTCGCCTTGATCGGCGGACGCCGCGACTTGGACCTCTACCAGACCATCCATCCCCGTTCTTGATGGGGCCCAGTGACAGGAACGGGGAACTGCCACCACGTGGAAACGCGCCCCAGACGATGACGACTAAGCGAAGGTGTCCAGCATGCGGTCGAGCGCGGCGGAGAGCTTCTCGGGGGTTTCATAGGTTCCATCGGCGATCGCCTGACGGATCGCGGCCACTCGATCGGCCCGAATCCCCTGGCCGTCCGCACCAGCATTTTCACTGAGCGCCTGGGCTTCCGGGGACAGATCCAACTGATCGGTGGGTACGTTCTGCGCGGCTGAGGTCTTTTCCACGGGCGCTTGGCTGCGAGTCGAGGAGGATTGCACGGAAGTAGAAGCTTGAGCTTGGTGCAGACCATGAATTTGCATTGCGGTTTAATCTCCCTGCGCGAACGGTTCGGTTCCTAGCACTTATATGGTGTTTGCGTCGCTGAGGTCAAGACCATCGATGCGGTGCAATCCGTGCAGGGGAACAGAGCCGTCCGGTGGCGAGATCCGCGAACGGACATGACGCTGCGGTGCTGGTATTCATATCGACCTGGGGGCAGGCTTTCCGAGGTGATTCTGATGGATTTCGCTTTTTGCTTGCATTGTGGATCCTAGCGAACACGTGGACGCAACCGGCCGCGATATGGTATCGCGGGTAGGTAGCCGCCGAAGTCGACAGTTGGTCGACGTTGCCCCGCGTGGAGCGCAAACCCGAAGCTCGCAGTGCTTTGAACCGATGAGATTCTGCTTTATCAGCACACAACAGGACTGGGGAGGTGGGGAAGCGCTGTGCGCCGACCTGTCGCTGGCCCTGCGCGATCATGGGCATGGAATCCATTGGATCTGCCGAGGGGGAACTCAAGTCGCAGCACATCTGAGCCAACTGGGATTGTCCATCGACCATACGCTCCTCGGGCGCGGCAGGAGTCTTCGCGAGATTCGCGCGGTCAGTTCCCTTTTCCGCCAGATCTCCCCGGACGCTTTGGTGATGAACGACACCCATGCGGTGCCGTTGGGCGGGTTGGCTACCTGGTGGGCCCGCTCGCGACGTCCCGTTCGCCTGGCTTTCAAGCACACGGTGTTTCCGCTCCGCAGCAAACTGAAGTACCGATGGCTGTGCGATCGCGTGGTGTGCGTGTCCCAAGCAGCCCGGCAAACAATTCTGGCCGGGGGCATGGACCCCAGCCGCGTGGAAGTGGTCTACGGCGGGATTCGGCCTCCCGGCATCGACCCGACTGCTCGCAACGAGGTACGGCGGGAACTGGGATTGCTCGAAGGAACCAGCCTGGTCCTGTCGGTGGGCAATCTCCTCGAGTGCAAAGGGCACGCCGAGTTGGTGCAGGCCGTGGCGGCTCTTCCTCCCTCGATAGATGCGGTGTTTTGCATTGCCGGCGAGGGCCCGGTACGCACGGCGCTCCAATCTCGCATCGATGCCTTGGGGCTCGGCGGCCGCGTGCGGTTGTTGGGATTTCGCCGCGACGTCTCACGGTTGATGCAAGCCGCGGATTTGATCGTCCATCCATCCCACCTGGAGGGCTTGTCCCTAGTGTTGATCGAGGCCCAAATGCTGCGGCGTCCCATCGTGGCGACGGCCGTGGGCGGGGCGGCCGAGGTGCTGGCCGCTGGCCGCGCGCCAGGCCTGTGGACGGTTCCGCCGCATTCCAGCCAGGCGCTGGCCCAAGCCCTCTCCGCCGCCTGGCGGTCGCTGAACGATCCGATGCAGCGCGAGCCCATAGAGCAACATCTGTCTGCCGCCGCGGCACACGTCCAGTCGCACTTCACGATCGAACAGAGCGCTCGGCACCTGGCGGATCTGGCGGCCCGTCTAGCTGGGGACTGAGGCAATCGCCCCCATCGCTCTCGGGCTGCAACTGCGCGAGGCAGCCCCAACCGTCCGAAGCGCCGTTATTGGGGGACCGCCGTGGAGGAGGCTGCCGCCTCGGTGGACAGAAAGCGATAGGTAGTATTCTCGGCACGCGCCACGCGTACATCCGGCCGCTGTTGGATCGGCTCACCACGCAACAGTTTGGAAAGGTCGCGGAGGATACCGCTGCTGCTGCCGTAGTAGGAATGTCCCAGCAGGCTGGTGTCGTAGCCGCTGGCATCGATCACGTCGATGCCCGGAAACTGTGGCTGGGGACGCAGGGCCTCTCCCAGCCTACGCCCAGTGTTGAAGTAGCGACTGGCACGCAAGGCCAGATCGGAGTCCGATGTGTAAACCGTAAATCGACGAGCCTTGCCCACCAGTCGCGGAGCGATGCGCGTGGCAAAGATATCGGCATCGATGTCCGGTGCTGCCAGGACAACATTGTTGATCGGCGTCGCCTGGTCAGCGCTCAGTTCGGCCAGGGCCTGGGTCAAACCCACATTGCCCATGCTGTGCGCGATCACATCGATCGATCGAGCGCCGGTGCGGTTGGCCAGATTCTCCAGGAACTGCCGGATGACCGGCACGCTCAATTCGATGTGCCGGCGATCCACCTGGTATTTGTACCAGTCTCCGCACGAGGGCCAACTGAAGGTGACGGGGGATCCGGGATAATCGAGGTCGTAGGCGAGCTGTGCCGTTCGCATCACGGCCTCGTCGAAACTGACGTTGTAACCATGGATGAACACCAGCACGCCGCCGCCGCGCCGCTCCGCATCAGCGCTCAATTCGCTGAAGAACCGATCCGGAGCCACCTCTTCTACCGACTGGATGACGACATGTTGCCCGGGGTCTTCCCGAAACTGAAAACGCAGGACGCTGGGACGCTCCACTTCTCCGGTTCGGTGGACTGGCGGTATCGAAACCTGGCATACGCCCAGTCGCAGTTCGCTCGAAAGCTCGCCCGTGTACCGGATTTTGGTCGCGGTTGTTTCCCGCTCCGTCGGTGCTGGGTCTCCGGACGTCGATTGCATTCGATGCACGAACAGCCCTAACGACAGCAGCATGGCGGGGAAAGCCAACAGGCGCACGCGATTCCACAGCATCAGAACGGCGAACACGGCCGCCATGCCGAGATACAGGATGACCGCGGATACCTGAGTGGCTGCGGCCCGCAACCCGGCCCCGCCGGCCGCCGCGGCGCGCGGCAGGCGGTTCGTGCCATAAAACACCCTTACCAAGGGGCCTTGCGCTCGATGTGGATCAGGCGAACTGGGTTGCAAAGGCCGGGCGTCGAGGGCATTGTCCGTAGCATCGGGCGCCAAGCCAGGTACATCTGGCCCAGTGTCCGGCCCCCTGCTCCCATCCTCGCCTGTGTTCACGTTCCCCGCCGAGCCCGCGCTTGCGGCCGGGAGAGTGGCAGCGCTGGGGTTGGTGGGAGATGCGGAGTCGACGTCGATTTCACGGCGATCGATGTCGGGCGCGGCGGCCGAACCCCCGCCGCCGGGCGGTGGCCAACTGCCCGCGCGATCGAGGCTCGGAGGTTCACCGACGATCGGTTGCTCGATGTTCATCTTTACGCTCGGCGGCTCCACCGCGGAGGAGGATTCGGCACCGGATGCCATCGGTTCATGCTCGATGCTCGACTCTGCCTCGGCGTTGGCAGTCGCATCGTAGATATACGAATCCAAGCGCATCACGGCGTCGGCGAACTTGGACGGGCTAGGCAAGTCGCCAGGCCCGGAGCCTCCACCCCTCCCCCAGTCCAACCTGTCTACCAACGATTCGAGGCGGTTAAGCATCGCCGGGTCGCTGTGACGGTAGGAAGCCTGGGTCAGGTAGTGCACCAGTTCGACGGTCTGGTCCAGCGTGCTGTTCTCGTCCAACACCCACAGGCTGTCCTCGCCGATCCGTTCATCTTCCAGCACCGCCAGCCACGGTTGCCGAGGCACATCGGGGATGCGCAGCGCAACCTCCAGGGCAGCCAAACGCAAATCGTCGGGCAGGTTGCGATCAAACACAGCGGTTCGCAGCGAGGGCAGGCCGGTTGCTCCCAGGTCCTCCAAGGCTCCGGCGGCGAGCTGCCGGTGGGGACCGTGCAAGCGCACGACCAGCCGATCGGCTGCCAGGGTGCTCCCCTCGGCTGCAGCGATCTTATCGGCGGCGATGGCCACGTGAGGTATGTCGCTGGCTTGAGCGGCCGCCAACTCGTCCGCGCCAACTCCGCCGGCAGCGTGCAACGCCACCAGCGCAGCCGCGCGGAGCCTACCGTCCGTACTACGATTTTCAAACAGGTCGCGGAGACGTGCCGAGACCGATTGTGCATCGCTTCCCAAACGGGCGATGCAAAACAATGCTGCGCACCGAGCAAAAGGACCCTGGGTGGTGTCTTCCGCCCACTGAATATACACCGGCAACGCCTCCGGACACCCTGCGGTCCAGTGGGCCAGTGCGCTCAACGTCCTCCCTGCATGCCCCGGATTGTGCAGTTGCAATCTCTGCGCAACGATCAGTATTGCTTTCGCATCGATGCGTCGCAATTCTTCAATGGCTGCATCCAGGTTCTCAAAGGTTTCCTCGGGATCTTCGACCCGGTTCAACAACAGGGCCACCGCCGAGGACGAACCGAGGCGATTGGCCAATCGGATGGCTGTCCTCCGGGCCAGTGCGTCCTCGGATCGCAGGGCTCGCTCGATCAACGCGTCGGCCATCCCCACCCGGTCAAATCGCTCGATGGCCCGCAGTGCGTCGGCTAGTTCATAATCCTTCACGGCGTCCAAGCCTGCAGCCAGGAACCCCTGCATAGCCTCCAGCGAATCGGGCCAAAGCAGCGACAGGGCCCGCGTAGCAGCGTGCCGCAGGCCTACCGTCTGATTGGAATCCCGCTGGATTTGAAGGAGGATGGCTTGAACGCGTTCTTCTGCCGGAGACGGCATTTCCGTAACCTGACGCTCTTCCAGCAAGTCCAACATTGCATGCATCGCGGCCCCGGCCAGGTATGCCGAATCGTCCCGTTGTGGAGTCGGTTCGGCTGACGGATCGGTTCGGCCGATGTCCCCGGCAGGCTGATCGCTCGATTGCGTCGGTGCCTCGTGGACGGAAGCCAGGAGCTCAGCCAGTTCGAGAACGGTTTGCGCTGGGTAGATCGACGATTGGCCAAGCGCCCACGCAGCCGCCTGGCGAATCTCTAACGGGTATTCAGGCCCCAATAAGTCGACCACCGCGTGCCAATCCCGCTCGGAAGTGATCGAAAAATGGATTAGCAGCCGTTCGGCTATGGATGTATCCGAGCTCTCGCGCATCTGAGTGCGGACCACGGAAAACAACGCGTCCTGAAAAGCTGGGCCCCAGCGCCACTGCGCATAGCGCTGGAAGGTCGGACTCATGCTGTCTCGAGAGTCGATCAGGATCTGAATGCGAGCTTGCAGCAATTCCTCGGGCGGCAGAACATCGTCCCACGCATTCCGTGCCAGCCGATCGGGAGAAAGTTCTTCGACGGCCCGGTATCGGTCCAGCCTGCCACCGGTGGAAACCCACTCCACGATCTCACTCAGATGCTTTCGCGCCCGAGCGAGGTGTTGCTGGTGGAGTGCCTCCGCTTGCAACTGGACCAGCTGTTCTCGGCACGCGCGCAGCCGCCGATCGATTTTTTGCGATTGCAGTGGGTGGCCGCCCACCGCCTGGCACCGCTCGACTGCGCGCGAGAGCAACTCCAGGGCAGCCGACAATTGCTCCTGGTCGTCGGCACAGTCCGTCAGGATCCGGTCCGACAAATGGGCCAAACCCCACTGGGCCGCATAGTCAACGTGTTCATTCGGATCGCCAATGCGGTCCAGCAGGTGTTGCCCGACCTCCAGAGGACGCACACCGATCTGCACCAGAGCGACGACGGCCTGCATTCGTACCTCGGGCTGGGGATCCTCCAAAGCCACCAGCAGATCGTCGACCGCCGGAGAGGCCGCGCTGCCCAGCCGTCCCAGTCTGGCCGCAGCCTGAACCCGGTAGGTCGGCGCTGGATCGGACAGTTGGTGCTGCCAGTATTCCACGCTGTCCGGTCCGTCACTTCGCTCCTGAGCCGCGGCGGACCCGGCAAGTGCAGCAGCGCAGGCAAGCCACATCCACCCAGCCCATATCTTGCCCGCAATTCGATGGTTCACCTCGGCCTCCTTGCCCGGGGGCATCAACTTCCATACGTCGACGTATCCAGATTTATCGGTTGGGATGGGTATCGGGCTTCAGTCGACCAGGCAGTTCAGGCAATTTATTTCGAGGGGTGGCGCATTGTTCGGCCTCGATTTCCGCATTAACCCTCCATTTCGTTCCAGAGTGGAGACTGCGTAGGGAGCGAACGATGGAAGGCCCTCCACATGCGTGGGGAGTTGCCGGCAGGTGTCATTCCGCGAGAGTGACGGGCCTGGTCGTCACATCCGTCACAACCGCACTCCGAATGATCCGAGTCACCCGGCCCCTCGTGCAGATTCGATAAAACCGATGTGACTACCCCTATGGCGGTGCTCCCGCGATTGCCGCGGGTCACGTCCCATCGATGGTTGGAATCGGAGGCTTCCACGCGTGCACGATCGACCCCTTCAAAGCAGCCTATTCTTGCGCGCCCGGCATTGCGCTGCCGGTCGTGTGGGATCGCTGTGCAGGAGGTTGGGCGGGATCCTGCCACTTCGGGTGTTTTGCATAGCATTGCTCGGCATGTTGTGCCAAGCGGCCTGGACCGCGGAGCCCATCGAGCGTGGGACGGCACTGCAAGGGCCAACCGTCCCAACCGGGGAATCGACGAACGCCTGGCCAGAGGACTCGGCAGTCGCGATCACCGGCCTGGATGTGGGACGTTCGGCAGCCGATCGCTGGATCCCCAGCCAACTCTTGCGCGACCGGGCGATGACGGTGCGACACCTGTACCAGAGTGCGGGGGCCGATCGGCGACGCGGGGCAGCCGTGCTGGCCAACTTTTTTTGTACGCAGGCGGATTATCAGGATTCCGTCGGAGCT
Source organism: Planctomycetota bacterium (assembly GCA_003695565.1). Lineage (GTDB taxonomy): Bacteria > Planctomycetota > Planctomycetia > Pirellulales > Pirellulaceae > Aureliella. Next base: position 28,433 of record RFIQ01000228.1, read on the forward strand.
GCGGCGGGGATGAAAGCGTACTACGCCTGGATCGCCGCGGGGACGCAATTGGGGATCATCGAATCGGCCGTCGAGCAATTGCACGAGCAGCAGCAGTTGCTGCAGCGACTGATCGAATCGGGCGTCACCCCTTCGTTCGATCTGTCGAGTATCGAACGGGCTGATCTAAAGTTGCAAGATCTGCGTTTGCAGGCGCAGCAACAGCAGCGTCAGGCAGCCACCGGACTGCTGGAGTTGACGGGGTTGGACCTGCAGGAGGCCGTGGTCGAAAGATTGGATGTAATGCCCACCGCGCTGGATTGCGATGGACTGCAGACGCTGGCACTGAGCACGCGCGCCGATTTGCAGGCTTGGAGAAACCTGTATCGCTGCACCGACGCTGGTTCCGCCGACATGCTGGCGCGCGCCTTGAACACCGGCATCGGCAATTGGGGCATCCCACTGCCGCCGCAATCGCGGTTGCCACAGTTGTTCGGATGCGATCGATCCGGATGTCTGGCTGCCGATCTGCGACGCGAGATTTGGAAAACGATCGAGTTGCAGGAACGCTGGATCCGCATCGATGTCGGCGAGAAGTGTGCGCACCTGGAGACGGCGTACCAGAGGATGGAGTTGGCCGCCGGGCTGGTCGCCAGTTGGCGATCCCGGCTGGAACGCTTGGAGGAGCTGGAACGGTACGGCCGCGGTCGCCCGGAGGAGGCCGCCAGCGCCAGTGCGGAGTTGCATCAGGCGGAAGCCGAATGGGTCATGCGCAGATTCGAGGCTCGGTTGGCCGAAATCGAGCTGGCCGAGAGCATCGGAGGGCTGGCACGCCGCTGCCGGGAAGGAAGTGCCTGGTTCGTCGCCGCACCCTAAGTCAGCCCCGCCGATGCGTGCACATGCTCGGGGTGATTGGCGCTGGGTGCGCTCGAGCCTCGTCGCCCTCAAACGGTCCAGGGCGCGCGGCGGCGGTCGAGCGATCGCCGTCTAGAACAAGGAGGCTGGATCGGTAGTGAACAGCTTGCGCATCGCAAACACGCCGCTGACCACGCACATGCCCAGGGTCAAAGTGAACACAATCGTGGCGCGGACCAGCGTCATGGCCATGATCAATCCGCTGGTTTCGGTCAGCAGGGCATACAGCCCCCATGAGATCAGCGCGCCAGGAACGAAACCCAAGCAGGCCAGGTAGAAGGATTGCGCGACGACAAATCGCACGAAGTAGGCCGGTGGGTATCCCATGGCCTTGAGCGTGGCGAATTCGGGCAAGTGGTCCGTGATATCGGTGAATTGAATCTGATAGCAAATGATCGCGCCGACGACCAGCCCCAGCAGCACGCCCACGGTAAAGATCTTGCCGATTGGCGTGGACCGCAACCAGAACGCCTTCTCGCGCGCGATCAAGTCTCGCGTGGGCATCACCTGAATCTGCGCTGGGGCCAGGTCCTGCAATTCCGCGGCGGCGAGCTGCAATGCGTCGGTGTCGACCGCATCGAGGTGAATCAATCCGATATCGATCACCTCGTTGGGTTCTCCGCCGGGATTCCGCCAGGGAAAATACTGGGCGTAGACGTCGGTGGTCATCAGCAGGGTACCATCGCTGCTGAAGTCGGTCCCCATGCTGAAAAAATCGATCAGTGGCACCTGTTGTCCGTTCAGCTCCGCGTACTGTGTGCGCAGCTCTTCAACATCACTGGCGAAGCCATACATGGATTTGCTTCGTCGGTCCACCAATGCCCCTCCCAACTGACGGGCGCGAGCCAGGCGTTGCCGCAGCTCCGGGTCGCGGAACATCTGCGGCACGTCGGTTTCCACGGCCATGACGCGGATGGGCCGCGGGCGACGCCCCGCGACGTGGATGCGGGCGGTCCCTCGTTCCAGTTGCAGCGGCATCATGCGGCCGCCGGCGCAGCGTCCGGCCACTGCCTCCAGCAACCGCCGGGAAAAACGCTGCTCGGTTGTCAAGTTGTAGCGCGACCGGCTGATCACCGCCAGGTTGGCGTAAGAGGTATCCAGCGGTGCCAGGATTTGCACATTGTTGTCGATCAAGGCGCCGCGAAATCCGATTTGCATGAACATCAGCACCACGGCGAACCCCACGCCGCTGGCCGCCAGCAGGCACTTGCGCCAACTGCTGGTCAGGTTTTTCCATGCCAATGGGGTTCGCGTGCTCATCGTCCTCGCTCGACGCCTCGGTTAAAACAGATTGGCCGGTTCGGCTTTCCACAGTTTGCGCAGCGCCAGCAGCCCGCTGAAGATGCACATGGCTGCACCCAGCACAGCCACCGCACCGATCCGTTGCCACGTCATGATCAAAGGAATGCCCGAAGCCAGGCCCACGGCCCGGTACAACGCCTCGGCGACTCCCCAAGCTGCCAGGAAGCCGCAGGTGCTCAACACCACAGCCTGGGTCAACACCACGCTACACAAGTATTTTCGCGAATAACCCATTGCCAGCAATGTGGCGTACTCCGGCAAACGGTTGGCCACGTCGGTGGCCAACACCATGTACACGATCGCGGCACCGACGACCAGGGACAGGGCCACACCCATTTGAAAGATCAGCCCGATGGGGGTTTCCCACAGCCAGCGCCGTTTCTCCCACTGGAGCATTTCGTCGCGCGACAGAATCTCGACCGGCAACACCTCCGAGGTCGATCCGTCGACCGAGGAAGCGGGCCCGCTCAGCGCCAACTTGCGCTTCGTGGCATCGATGATGGAAGCGAGCTGCTCGTCCGCTGCCTCCGACTCGGTCTCTACCAACCCCAGGGAACAGGTGCGGTCCATCTCCCAGGGCCAGATGCGGGACATCGCCGCGCGCCCCATCACGGCCAGACCATTGGAAGCCAATCCGGTCCCCAAATGGAACGTCCCGGCGATGCGATAGCTCTGGTTGCCGATTTCCGTTGTGCGTCGGCGGGAGACATCCTCGGCACCGAATCGCCGGCCGTCCCAGGGCCCGTATTCGGCGTGGGTCGTATCATCGATCAAAATGCAATCGGGGCGGCGGAGCAGATGGGCCTGCTCCTCGACTTCCTTCAGCCGCAGGGCCAGTCCATCCTCGGGGTCCAACCCGTAGATGGCGATGGGCAAGAACTGCGGTACGAACGTCCCTTGCTCCGTTTGGGAGCTCGTGGGAAGGGTGCGCCAATTCTGGATGGTCACCCACAGCGGACGCGCCGACCGCACGCCCGGCACGTTGCGCACGGCAGCCAGCCAGTGCGTGTCGATCGTACCGGCTTCATACAGATGCGCGTAGTCGTACGAGCGGAGGATGAAATCGAACCGCAAGCGTTCCAGCACGTTGACGGCGGTATGGGAAACGGCTCCCATGAATCCCAACTGCATGAAGACCAGCAGCAGGGCGAACGCCACCCCGCCCACCGAAACGGACGCCTTTGCGCCTTGATGCATCAAATTCAGGATTGCCAGTTGTGTTTTCATGGCATGCCGCCGTGGTCCGGCTGGGCAGGGGAGGAGTTGTCAACAGCGGGGACCGATGCGTCGGCAGCCCACCGGGCCGCTCGGTTACATCGATGACCCGGTTTCGGCGGGGCCCGGCGCCCCCCGGGCGATCGTCACTTCTACCTGCAACTGCAGCCATTGGCTGGCTGGCGGGCAATCCTCGCGATCGATGTCGATATCGACCTTAACCGCACGAAAATCGGTACGGGCCAGTGGATTCAGCGGCTTGAGAAGTGGCGTACCAACCAACGGGTGTCGCGTGCGAACCGTACCGTGCAGAACGCGGCCGGCGAAGGCGGGGCTTTGGATCTCGACCCGAGCTCCCGGCTGGACCAGACCAGCGTCGATGACGTTGACCTCCGCCTGGCAGATCAATTGGTCCACGTCGGCGCAGGCCAAGGCGGGCATCCCGGTCCCGGCTTCCCCCGCCTGAACATCGACCGCCAGCACGACTCCATCGAGTGGCGAACGCACCAAAGATGCCTCGAACTGAGCTTGGGCCGCCTGCAATTCGGTTTCCAGACGCTGGACATCGAACCCTTTCTGGGCCGCAGCCAAGGCCTGCTCGGCCCCGCGCAATTGCAGCTCGGCAGCCTCGTTTCCCCAACGGACCTGTTGTTCGGCTTCCTCCAAGGCAATACGTTTCTCCAACAACTCCCGTTCCGCTTCCTGCACAGCCATGCGTTGCCGCAGCAACTCGGTCTCGTCGACAAACCCCTTCAGCGACTCGTCCCGAGCTATGCGTTCCAGTTTGTTCAAAGCGAGTTGGGCGGTCTCCAGTTGCTTCTGCGCCAAGTCGATCAACTCCCGCCGCCGATCCAGCCCCTGGCGAGCGGCCGCCAACCGCTTCAGCTCCAAACGGGCCGCCTCGACCTGCTGCTGGGCGGCTGCCACGGCTTGTTGCTGGCCGAATCTGCCGGCTTCCAACGCGGCTTGCAACGCCTCGATTTGCCGCTCCCGGGCACTTTCCGACGCCATGACCAGCAATTTCTCCCCCGGCTCGATGTGCTGGCCGACCTCGACCAGCACTTGCTGGATCACATCGCCGGGCGGAGCCGATATCTCGACGATGCCTCCCCGCGGCAGGATCTTGCCCTGGGCTACGATCACGGGTGCAGTGCCATTTTGCACCAGGGAAATCGCGGGCAATTCAACATCGATGGCGGGGTCGGACCGAGCCTCGCGCCATGGCTGTGCCCATGGAATCAACGTCCACAGGATCGCCACCACTGCGAGCAGGGGGACGAACATCCGCGTCCACAATCGGTTCATTCTGGCGTGTTTCATGGATCCAAGCTTCTGCATTCGTACAATGATTGCAGCCCCACTGCAGCGACTGCCGAGGGAATGGCACTTTGCCCTAAGTTCATTTAGCATACTTCTTTCGTCTGAATCATACTCGGAATCGTTCTAGGATGCAGGCGACTGGTCCCCGTCAAAAGCCCTTCGGGGCAGCGGCCGTCCCGCGCCAGGACATTGATCGCAGGCGTCCACCCCTGCGAAACATCGATTTGCACCTCGAAAACTGAAGCGAACTACGATGGGGGAAACCCATGCGTCAGGTTCAGCGGTCCGGTTCGATCCGCTGTTGAGAAAGAGAATCGCCGAGGGACAGCAACCGGCCGTCTCGGCCCTGGATGTCTGCCATTACTACGGCGGCGGCGAGTTGCGCAAGCAGGTGTTGTTCGACAACTCGCTCGATATCTACCCCGGCGAAATCATCATCATGACCGGTCCCAGCGGTTCGGGCAAAACGACCCTCCTGACCCTGATCGGGACGCTGCGTCGCGTCCAGGAAGGGGAGCTGCGGGTCCTGGATTGCCCCCTGCACCAGGCATCCACGGCAGACATCCTGGCCCTGCGGCGCCAAATCGGATTTATCTTCCAAGCCCACAACCTGTTTGATTCGTTGACCGCCACGCAGAACGTCCGGATGGCCTTGGAGCTGGTCGACCCGAGGGGCAGTCGCACGGATCACAATCGCCGCGCTAAGGAAATGCTGGAAATGGTCGGCCTGGGGCACCGGACGGGGCACAAACCCAAACAGTTGTCCGGGGGCCAGAAACAACGGGTGGCCATCGCCCGCGGACTGGCGCACCGCCCCCGACTGGTTTTGGCCGACGAGCCCACTGCCGCACTGGATGAAGTCAGCGGGCGAACCGTCGTCGAACTGCTACGGAAAATGGCCAAGGAGGAACAAACGACCATCCTGATCGTCACGCACGACAATCGGATTCTGGATGTTGCCGACCGCATCGTGAACCTGGTCGACGGTCGAATCCGTAGCGACGTGCTGGTCCAAGAAGCGGCCATTGTCGGCCAAATGCTGATGCGCTGCGAACTGTTCCGCCATTTGACGCCCCGCAGCCTGACGGAAATGGCGGATCACTTGCATAGCGAGTCGTTTGATGCAGGCCAGACGGTGATTCGCGAAGGCGAGCCTGGTGACAAATTCTACTTGATTCGCCAAGGCCGAGTGTCGGTGCGCCGGGGCCCAGATCAACGCGAAGTCGCTGTACTGGGGGAAGGCGATTTCTTTGGCGAGATCGCCCTGCTGGAAGACAAACCGCGCAACGCGACCGTTGTCACCTTGGAGCCGTCAATCCTCTACTCGTTGAGCAAGCCCGAATTCCAGAAAGCGATGGCCGAGCAGGCATCGTTCGAAACCGAGATTCGCACCAGCCTGTTCGACCGCCAGTGAACCTGGCGCGATCGAAAGTCGGCTGGATTCCCACCGCCATCGACTACCGTGTTCGATAGGATTGACGCTTCGCGATTGCAATCCTCTTCACTGGGGATGTCGCCGGCTGCAAGCCACGTCTATGCTCTCCCACCTCCCCCGGGAGCCATCCTCCATGACGCTCCGCGATTACAATCCTCTTCACTGGGGACGTCGACAACTGCAAGCCACGCCTTTGCCACGTGGGTCCCTTTCGCCGAAAGGGACTCCCGCACGACGCCCCCATTGCACGTGGTTTTACCA